>NZ_MUFI01000015.1:0-63831 GCF_001996265.1 Salinivibrio sp. MA440 | reverse complement strand
GTATAATAAACAACTCATTGTATCAGTGTACCCGACTTCACGTTTATTAGGAATATGAGAAAGTTAAAACAATTGACTAAGTAATCAGTACAGCTATTTTCGGGGGAAAATTCGTTGCAGTTATTAAATAGGGTGGTGTTTTCTTAATATTCTTCCATCAATGCAGCTAGCCTTTCAAGTTCGTCACCTTCGGAAGTCCCTAGCTCTACCGCATCAAACAGAAATCAAATTCGCTTCAATGCGGTTTTGTAATCACTTTCAGTGGGTTCAAAGCCTAATTCATTTAATGCTACTGTAGCTATCKCATTAGTATGTGCAGCATAGGGTATCATGCTCTCAGCCAGTTCTTTTTCTGACAATCGTTTTTGCTCATAGCTCGATTTTCCATTCAAAGTGATATTAGGAATATTTATAGCATAATGAGCTGCTAGCCAAAGCATAAAGTCTGTCCTGAAGCAAGCAATAATGCTATAATAATTCTCCCTATCCCGCCACTATCAAACCACCTATACACCTACTCCCCTAATCCTTCCTATGCTGATTCTCTACTTCTTCGGCGAGCATGCCGTAAATGACGATTAGGTTATAACTCACCATGCCGAGGACTTGGCCGTTTTCGATAACAGGAGCGCGGCTGATACCGAAGCGTTCGAATAAACGGGCGCAGTATTTCACATTCATATCGGGAGAGACGCTAAGCGCGGGTTTGGTCATAATTTCATAAACATTCACCCGTGATGGCGCGCGGTTTTTGGCGAGCACTTTTTTGGCAATGTCGTTCATTAACACCAGGCCGTGTTCGTCGCTGTCGTCGCGTTTATTAACAATCAGTGCTTTGACATCTTCTTGGCGTGCAATGCGGATCGCTTCTTCGACCGTGGTGAGCCCATCAATACACACGGCATGGGCATGCATCACATCTCTTACCGTTTTATGTTGTTTCATAACTCGTCCTTCACCACTTCGGTTAATTCTTGCATTTGGTGGGCCACGCCCACGGCATCTTCCACATCAATTTGCACCGCGATACCACTGCCAGGCGTGGCATCAAACTCGCCCACATCATTAATGGTTTCAAGTATGGCGCGCGCCAGGTGCTCTTCCACCAGGAAGATCGCCACGTCCCGCTGCACATCGAGCGTGAGGCCTAAAAAGGTTTTTTTCTGAACCAAGCCTTCGCCACGTGCGTTGTTAATAATGGTGGCGCCGGTGGCGCCAGCTTTTCTAGCGGCATCGAGCACCGCATCGGTTTTGGCATCTTCAATAAACGCCATGATTAATTTGAACCGCATAGGCTCTCCTTACGATGAACGCTGTGCGTGCTTTTTTTGTAAATAGGCTGTGATTTGGGCATAGCCCATCACGGTAATCATCGGAAACAAACTGGCAAACGCAATTAAGCCAAACCCATCAAGCATCGGGTTTCTTCCCGGTACGGTAGAGGCTAGCCCCAACCCCAGCGCCGTCACCAAGGGCACGGTGACGGTTGAGGTGGTCACCCCGCCAGAATCATAGGCCAAGGGCACGATAAACGGCGGGGCAAAATAGGTTTGGATCACCACCACCACGTAGCCGGTGATGATGTAATAGTGGAGCGGATCGCCCACCACAATGCGATAACACCCCAAGGCAATCCCCATTGCCACGCCAAGCGCCACCGAGGCGCGCAAGCCATTCACCCGAATCGCCCCGCCCGAAACCTTGGCTGCTTTGATTGCCACCGCAATTAACGAAGGCTCAGCGACCGTGGTGCTAAAGCCAATCGCGGCACCAAAAATATATACCCAATAATACGCTTGCCAGTTAATCTCGCCGCTTGCTTTGATTGCAGCCCCAATAAACTCAGGAGCGGTCAGCTGCTCGGCCATCGACGATCCCAGCGGGAATAGCGCCAACTCCAGCCCCATTAAAAACAGGCTTAAGCCGAGAATCACATAGAAAAAACCGAGAATGATCCGTTTGGGGTTATTGAGCGCTTTGCGTAGTACAAATAGCTGAAAACCAACAAGGATCGCAATAATGGGGATCACATCGCGCACGGTGGAGAAAAAAGTGTCGAGAAACAGGGTGAGTGGATTACTCATGCCACCACCATGCCGTAGGCCATCACGAAAATCATCGGCGATAGCGAGGCGAACGCAATCAAGCCAAAGCCATCCACCATGGGGTTACGCCCTTTAATCACGGTTGCTAGCCCCACGCCGAGCGCGGTCACCAATGGCACTGTAATCGTTGAGGTGGTTACCCCACCCGAGTCATAGGCAATGCCGATAATGCTCGGCGGTGCGACCATGGTCATCGCCACCACCAGCAAATAGCCGCCAATGATTAAACGATGGATCGGCCAGCCTTTTATAATGCGCACCACGCCCAACACAATCGCAAACCCGACCGAGAGCGCCACCGTGATCCTAAGGCCATTGGCGTAGTTGTTTTTAGCCGCTTCGCTGGTGTGTATCATCCCGCCGTTAGCGGCGACATCTGCCGCCTCTGCCGCTACCGCGGTGAGTGCGGGTTCGGCAATGGTGGTGCCAAAGCCGAGCAGAAACGCGAACGCAATCAACCAGCCTAAACTGCCTTTGTGGGCCAGCGAATGCGCCATCGATTCGCCAATTGGAAATAGCCCCATGTCTAAGCCGTATACAAATAAGGTCAGCCCCACGACCACCAGCACCAAGCCAACGGTAATTGAGATCCAGTTGGGCAGCGGTTGTTGCAGCACAATGACCTGAAAAAAGCCAATCACCAAGATAATGGGTAATAGATCACGAAAGCTTCCCAGCAATGATTTGAATAACGCTTGCATGTAGGCGACATGACTCCTTGCGTATTAACAGTAAACACGGTGTTTATGTGCCTATTTATGTTAACACTCCCAAACCAAGGTGCGAGAAGCAGAGTAAAAAACTGCGCGATCCAACCGATTTTGGTTGCGGTACGTATCAGGATGCAAAGCAATCACTTGCGCTAAGTCTAAAACCCTCTTAGCGTTACGGTTAGGGATTACAACAACACGTTTAGGACATCAGGCATGAAGATTCTTATTACCGGCGGCACTGGCCTGATAGGTCAGGCGCTGATTCCGCGATTACTCTCTGAGCATCAAGTCACCGTGCTGTCTCGGTCGGTGCAAAAAGTGACGCAATGTTTTGCCAATAGTGTGACACCGCTGGAGCGGATCGATGATTTGTCGCATCTGAATGATTTTGATGCCGTGATTAATTTGGCCGGTGAACCTATCGCCGATAAACGTTGGAGTGAGCAACAAAAAGGGATTATTTGTACCAGCCGCTGGGGGCTAACCGAAAAGCTGGTCGAGAAAATCCATGCCAGCAGCACCCCACCTCACACCTTTATTAGTGGCTCGGCGGTGGGCTATTACGGCGATCAGCAAGATCGCGCCTTTGATGAAACCTTGATGGTTCATGCTGATGACTTTGCCCAGCACGTGTGTCATCAGTGGGAGAAAATTGCACTGAAAGGCGCCTCAACCAACACCCGAGTGTGTTTGCTGCGCACCGGCGTAGTGTTAAGTGCCGAGGGGGGCGCGTTGAAACGGATGATGCTGCCTTACAAGCTTGGGCTCGGAGGCCCGATCGGCAAAGGGCAGCAATATATGCCGTGGATTCATATTGATGACATGGTCGGTGCCATTATCCACCTGCTCAACACCCCTGAGCTCAAAGGGCCGTTTAACTGCACCGCCCCGGAGCCAGCGACCAATAAACGGTTTAGCCAGGCGCTCGCCAGTGCCTTAAAACGCCCGCATGTGTTCTTTGTTCCCACACTCGCGATCAAAACCATGATGGGCGAAGCCTCGCACTTGTTGCTCGATAGCCAGCGCGCCTTGCCGCATGCGTTAGAGGACTCAGGCTTTGAGTTCCAGCACCCCAAGGTGGAAGAGGCGATGCAGTCACTGTTTAAATAGCGGCTTTTGCCTTTCGCACAAGTGTGTTGCTGGCCAGGTTTTGCTGGACGTTTGATACAAAAAAGCGGGTATCAATTTTCTTGATACCCGCTTTGTTATGTGTAAAACGAGGATGCTTTACACCCGCACCGTGTTAACGCCGTTGCGGGTCAATCAGTTTACCCAGCATTGAGGCGACGGTGACAAACACCAACCCCACTGCTAACACCGGTAGCACCGCCCAAAGCTCGGGATGCAAACGTACTTCCATTTCAAAGCCCCATTTGAGCAGCCCTGCCATCGCCGCTTCAGCGCCAAGCACCGCCATTAACCCCGACACCAAGGCCATCACCCCATACTCACTCCACAGAGTGCGTTGAATACGGGTGCGGGTGGCCCCCAAGGTGCGGTAGAGGTTAATTTCCTGCTGGCGTTCACTCAGGCTGATACGCAGCAAGGTCAGCAGCAGTAGCAAGCCGCTTATCACCGCCAGCCCTGCCAACACAGAGAGCGACAAGCCAATTTGACGCAAAATCGATTGAATACGACTGCTCATGGTGCGTAAATCGAGCAGCGTGACGGTTGGGTATTCCCGTGCCAACCGATTGAGCAATGACGTTTGTGATTCATCAAGCCGGAAGCTCACCAACCAGTTGGCCGGTTTGTCAGCGAGAGTGTCACGATCGAAAATAAAATAGAAGTTAGGCCGCATGTTGCGCCATTCGACTTCACGAATCGAGTTGACCGTGGCGGTAAAGTCTTGGCCGGTGACGCTAAAGGTGAGGCTGTCGCCAATCTCAATCCCTAAACGCGCGGCAATATCCGCTTCCACCGAGACGCCATTTTCGGTTGGCCAGTCGCCCGCAAGCACCTCATTATGCGAAGGCAAGGTTTCACGCCAGGTAAAGTTAAGCTCTCGGCGCAGCGCTTCATCGGCTTCATCGCGCTCGCCTTCATCGGTGGAAACCTGATAGCGCTCGCCATTTTTGCCCACTAACCGGCCGCGCACGATCGGATACGCATCGGATCGCATCAAGCTGGCTTGGTCGAGATCCCCCACGTAGTCTTGTTGTGCACTTGGTGCAATGTTCATGGCAAACACATTGGGCGCATCGGGCGGCAGCATCCGTCCCCAATCGGCGAGCAAATCGGTACGCAGCAGCCAGATGATCGCCAACAGCATAAAGGAGATCGCCAAAGCCCCTAGCTGCACGCTGCTAGCCAGTTTGTTGCGGGTGATCCGGCTGAGGGCCAATTTTACCGACGGCGCGCGTACGCGCGATTTCACCAGCTTGAGCAGGCCTAAGCCAGCCAATGCGAGCAGCACGACCATCGCTGCCATCGCCGCTAACACACTCCATAATAAGGTGTTATCAAACGCCCACAGCGCAAGCGCGCCAACCGGAATCGCTATCAGGATAGCGGCGGTACCACGACGATGCCGCCCGCTGCCAGCCTGCGATTGCACGGCTGCCAACGCGGGCGCATCCAGTAATTTCAGCAATGGCACGCCCAGTGCAGGTAACGCCACCAGCAAGGCAACCCCTGGCGCGAGCACCCATGGCACCCAGCCGTAACTGGGCAGCGGTGAGGGCAATACATCGGTTAGTGGTAAACGCAGGAGCACTTCCAACAGGTAGCCGGCGCCTAAGCCCACCACGGTCGCTAACACAAACAATAAGGTCAGCTGACGCGCTAACCAGCGCCGCACCCACTGCTGACTGGCGCCCAGACTTTTTAGCATCGCCACCAAATCGGCGCGACTTTTGGCATAGTGCTGACACGTGAGCGTTAAGGTGGCCGCGGCCATCACAATCACTAAAACGACGGTAAGAGATAAATACTGACGGCTGCGATCGAGCATATCGCCAGTACGATCAGAGGTGTTTTCATCCACCCAGCGCTCGCCGTCTTGCAGCGTATAGCTGTCCCTTGCGGCACTTAAACTTGGCTCATCACCGGTTAAGAAGTAGCGATAACGTACCCGGCTCCCTTCGCGTACCACGCCGGCGGCAGGCACATCATCACGGTGCATCATCACCGCAGGCATTTGGCTAAAAGGATTAAACGACAGCTCTGGCTCGGCGGCCAAGGTGCCACTGACGCTCAGATCAAGATTACCAATCGAGACCTTATCGCCGGGCTTAACATCGAGCAAACTAAACACCCGCTCAGACAGCCATAGCTCACCGGGCTGAATGCGTCGATCTCCCGTTAGGGCTTGGCCGTTTTGCTCCAACACCAGATCGCCACGCAACGGATAGAGGCTATCCACCGCTTTCACACTCACCAGCTGCATGTTTTGTTCGCTGAACGCCATGGTGCCAAAGCGGGTTTGTGCTGATACCGTGGTGCCCGCTTGTTTAAAGGTCTCAATTTGCTCGGTGTTCACAGGCTGGCGCGTGCTTAACACGGTATCAGCAGCAATCAGGTTGCGCCCTTGTTGGGTGAGGACGTTTTCAATTCGATCGGCCAATGCGGAAAGCGCGAACACGCAGGTGATAATCAGCGCCAGCGCCACCGCCACCGGCCATATCTGTCCATGCAAAAGCTCTCGCCACGCCCAGCGGTTAAGCAGTCCATTATTACTCGCCATTGACGTGCTCCTGTAGTTTGCCGCTGTCCATCATCAAGGTACGCTGACAGCGTTTGGCCAGCGCCGGATCGTGAGTGACCAACACCAAGGTGGTGCCATGCTTTTCATTCAGCTCAAACAGTAAATCAATAATGGTTGCGGCGGTTTTTTGGTCGAGGTTACCGGTTGGCTCATCGGCAAATAACACGTGCGGGCGGATAATAAAGGCGCGCGCGAGGGCAACACGCTGTTGTTCGCCGCCAGAGAGCTGTGAAGGTAAGTGTGTTTCTCGTCCTTGCAATCCTACCGAGGCCAGCAGTTGCTTGGCGCGGGTTTCGTCTTCGTTTTCGCCACGAATGGTCAGTGGTAGCATCACATTTTCTAATGCATTCAGTGATGGCACTAAAAGAAAGCTTTGGAACACAAACCCTACCGATTCCGCGCGCAGGGCGGCACGGGCATCTTCGTCCAAGGTGGAAAGCTTGTGCCCGAGCAGATCGACTTCGCCTTCACTGGGCGTATCTAACCCGGCAAGCAAGGTCATAAGGGTCGATTTTCCCGCGCCCGACACGCCCATTAGCGCAATCGACTCACCCGCCTCGATTTGTAGCGAGACATCCTGCAAAATGGTAAGCGGCTGTTCGCGTGTCACGACATGTTTTGCAATTTTTTCGGCTCGAATAACAGGAGAGGCCATGTTACGCATCCTTACTTTGTTGTGTTTTTTGTGGGTGAGCAGTGCCAGTGCACAAACGCTCCTCGTCCTCGGTGATAGCCTAAGCGCTGGCTACCAAATGGCAGCTGAACAAGCCTGGCCTGCCAAGCTACCGCGCGCGCTGCAAGATCGCGACCTTGATGTTAAGGTGATCAATGCCAGTATATCGGGTGACACCACAGGCAATGGCCTACAACGTTTGCCGCAACTGCTTGAGCGCCACCAACCTGAGTGGGTGCTGATCGAGCTCGGCGGCAATGATGGCCTGCGGGGTTGGCCGTTCAACCGTATACGAGACAACCTTAAGCAATTGATCACTCAGGCACATACGGGCGATGCCAAGCCGCTGTTAGTACAAATCCAGATCCCGCCCAATTACGGCCAGCGCTATGCGCAAGGGTTTGCTGATATTTATCCTACACTGGCAGAGCAAACACAAACCCCCTTACTGCCCTTTTTTATGGAGTCTGTGATCCAAAAGCCTGAATGGATGCGTGATGATGGCATTCATCCGATGCCGGCCGCCCAAACGTGGATTGCCGAGTTTATGGCAGAGCAACTGGTACCGTATCTGTCACAGCCTGACAGTTAATCAACAATAATCAACCAATAGAGATAACGATGACAGCCACCCCCCCTTTAAAAAACGCGATCCTTATCACCGGTTGTTCAACAGGGATCGGTTTTGCCTGTGCCAACGCCTTGCATGCTCAGGGCCACACGGTGATCGCAAGCTGCCGAAAAGCGGAGGATGTCACACGGTTGCAGCAACAAGGATTAACCTGCATTCAGTTAGATGTCTCGGACAGCAACAGCATTGATCGCGCGGTGGCCACGATTGATGAAATGACCGGTGGGATCTTGTTTGGCCTCTTTAATAATGGCGCTTACGGCCAACCTGGCGCGCTGGAAGATTTGCCCACCGATGCGCTGCGCGCTCAGTTTGAGACCAATGTATTTGGCTGGCACCATTTAACCCAAGCCTTATTGCCGATGCTGCTCAGTCATAGCGGGGGACGGATTGTGCAAAACAGCTCGGTGCTTGGCATTGTCGCGCTCAAATACCGTGGAGCCTACAATGCGAGTAAATTTGCGCTTGAAGGCTGGACCGATACCCTGCGTTTAGAGCTGAGCGATACGCCGATTAAGGTGAGCTTGATTGAGCCTGGCCCGATTGAAACGGCGTTTCGTGCCAATGCGCTCAGCGCCTTTAAACACTGGGTCGACCCGAATAAAAGTCGCCACCAGCAAGCCTATCAAAGCCAAATCGACCGTCTTGCTGCAGACGAAGGTGGCAACAAATATACCCTACCCGCCGACGCGCTGGTTGCGCCACTGACGCATGCCTTGTTCTCGCCTCGCCCCAAGGTGCGTTATCGCGTCACTCAACCCACCGTATGGATGGCGATTCTCAAGCGAGTGCTCCCTAGCGGTTGGCTGGATCGGGTCTTGCTCAAAGGCAGTTAATGCAACAATAAGCCGTCACGGTAAAAAATGTGCTGACTGCCTCATTTGTCATACTTTTGTCACAGAGGTGGGCTAATCTAATTTGTAATGACGACAAAGGCTTTGGGCAACGGGGCCTTCTTGTTAACAGGTAGCATTATAAAGACAAACACAACAACAGGAGCCGGCGGATGACCTTACATCAGTTAAACTGGCTCTGCTTGAGCGTCGCATTGTGCGTGGTGCTCTTGTTCTAACCCGCACGTGTTATTGTTAAAACGTCGCTTGTTTGCAGACCGACGAAATAGGCCACCAAAAGGTGGCTTTTTCGTTTCTCGCCCCCTTGTCGGCTTTGCACATTCCATCGAGCTTAAACACGCAATTACAGGGCCAGTTGCTTGAATTTCTGCGCGTTTGCCCCCACCCTTAGTGAAAATCCATATCGTCAGGATCCATGATGAACGCAAACTATATCGTCGAATTAACCGAGCATAATTTTCAGCAAATTCTCGAATCATCGTCACGCACGCCTGTGCTGATTTACTTTTGGGCCAATATGATGCCCGAAAGCGTGGAGCTAAAACCCACCGTCGAACAAATTGCTCACGACAGTCATGGCACCTTTACCCTTGCAACCATTGATTGTGAAGCGCAACAAATGATTGCCGCCCAATTCGGTGTCCGTGCGCTTCCAACGCTGGCATTGTTCAAAGATGGTCAGCCAGTGGACGGTTTAGCTGGCCCACAAAACTACGACACAGTGCGCGAAATGCTTGATAAGCACCTACCTAGTCAAGAGAGCCAAGCCTTTGATCAGGCGCGCCAGTTAATGGCAGAGGGCAATTATACCGATGCGCTTGTGATCATTAAGCCGCTGGAGTCCAGCCTTGGCGATAAAGCGGAATACAAGCTTGCCCTTGCAGAATGCTTGGTAGAAACCCACCAGTTTGATGCCGCACAAGCCATTCTTGAGACCATTTTGCTGCAAGATCAAGACGCGACTTATAAGTCATTGATCGCAAAAATTGAATTGCACCATCAAGCCGCAGATGGCCCCGAAATTCGACGCCTGCAAGCGGCGCTTGAAGAAAATCCAGGGGATGCAGGTGTCGCGTACGAGCTGGCTTTGCAGTTTAATCACATTAACCGCAGTGAAGATGCGCTTGAACTCTTGATGGGTATTTTGCGTCGCGATCTTAATTACGCCGACGGTGAAGCCAAGAAAACCTTTATGGATATTTTAGCAGCACTCGGCCAAGGCAACGAGATCGCCTCACGCTATCGCCGCCAGCTCTATTCACTGCTTTACTGATCGTTTAATTGACCGCTGGCGATTGGGTCCCCGATGCGCAACAACTTGTGGCATCGGCTTTTAAATCGCCTAGCTCACTGTCACCGCGCAGTGCTTCGATAATCGGACACTGCGCGTCACCATCGCCCGGACAAGCCTGAGTCAAGGCATGCAGTGTGGTTTTCATCGCCGCCAACTCTGCGATTTTTTCATCAATTTCAACCAGTTTACTCTCTGCTCGCGCTTTGACATCGGCACTACGCAAAGACGGATCGCGCGATAACGCCAATAAATCGCCACTCTCATCTAATGTAAAACCCACCAGCCGTGCACGGCGAATCATTTGTAGCTCACTGACATGCTGTTCGCCGTAATCCCGGTAACCATTATCGGCACGATGCGGCGGGGTGATCAGTCCTTTTTGTTCATAAAAGCGGATGGTTTTGCTGGTTAAGCCGGTTTTTTCGGCCACTTGTTGAATTTTCATATTCGTCGCTTGACCTTCCAGTAACTATAAGGTTTACAGTTTAGCTTAACTGAAATTGCGACAACCGCCAACATCTCACGATGAGAGGCTATCAAGGAGAAGCAATGACGACGACCGACACCAAGATCACCTATTACACACTGCCGTTAAGTGGCCTAAGCTGCCAAGGCTGTGTGAAAAAAGTGACGAAAGCGCTCGAGGATATCGACGGCGTTCGCATTGAGGACGTTGACACCCAATCACTCTCGCTTGAGACCTGGGGCGAAAGCGAACAATATTCTCTTCGCCAAGCCGTCTCAGCAATTGAATCGCTTGGCTATCATGTCGGCTACCGCCATCATTTCACGTTAAGTGGCTTAAACTGTGGCCGCTGTGTCGCTAAAGTAGAAGCAGCATTGGACGAGCAGCCCACCGTGTTTACACACGCCGTCAGTAAAACCCATGCCGAGGTGCACACGAGCTTGAGTGCTGATGCACTGATTGAGATTATCCACCAGCTGGGTTATCAAGCGGCGCGCGTATCTGATAATGACGCAAACGTGAGCACTGACAACGAATCACCAGCGCAGACAGACGCACGTAACGCGAATCCAGAAACCTCAGAAGCATCAGAAGCATCGGAAGCCAAGTCATCCTCGGTCGATAATCCTGCAGATTCAAGCAAGGCCAGCCGTCAGCAATACGTATTATCCGGTATGACCTGCGCAAGCTGCGTGCAAAGCGTAGAAAACGCGATTAGCGGTGTGGATGGCGTGGCGAACGTGAGCGTTAACCTAGCCGAGCGTAGCGCGATTGTTAAAGGCAGTGCATCGTCAGACGCCATTGTTGCGGCAGTAGCAAACGCTGGCTATGGCGCGGAAAAAGTCGAAGACGATAATGATCGGCGTGAGCGCCAGCAAACCCAGCAAGCCAACGAGCTAAAAAACTTTAAACGCAGTACGTTCGCAGGCTTAGGCTTGGGGGCGCCACTGATGGCTTGGGGCGTATTCGGTGGCAGTATGACCATTCAATCGAGCCAAGATCAGTGGGCGTGGGGCGCCATTGCGGTGGTAACCCTCTTGCTTCTTGCAACCGGTGGCCGTCACTTCTTTGCCAATGCCTGGCAAGCGCTGATGCACAAACGTGCCACCATGGATACGTTGGTGGCGCTCGGTACCGGTGCCGCGTGGCTGTATTCCACCGCGGTGGTCATCGCGCCTGCATTATTCCCAGAGCAAGCCCGTCATGTGTATTTTGAAGCCTCAGCCATGATCATTGGTTTGATTAGCTTAGGCCATGCGATTGAAGCACGTGCCCGTGCCAATACGTCTAAAGCACTCGACCAATTACTTGATTTACAGCCACCTACAGCCTTAGTCATTGAAAACGGACAAGAAACAGAGCGTCCGCTTGATGAAGTGAAACAGGGAATGACACTGCGGGTTAAACCTGGCGCTAAGGTACCGGTTGATGGTGAAGTGGTTGATGGCAGCAGCTATATCGACGAATCCATGCTGACCGGTGAGCCTGTGCCTGTTCATAAAACAGCGGGGGACACGCTTCATGCCGGGACCGTGAACCAAAAAGGTGGCTTAACCTTTAAAGCCACTGGTGTGGGCAGCGATACCATGTTGGCACGTATTATTGATTTAGTGCGCGAAGCGCAAAGTAGTAAGCCTGAACTGGCGAAGCTTGCCGACCGTATTTCAGCGGTATTTGTGCCTATCGTGGTCGCCATTGCCATTGTTACCGCGGCTATCTGGTATTTTGTCGGTCCAGAGCCGTCGGTCAGCTACATGCTGGTCACCGCGACCACGGTGTTGATCATCGCCTGCCCCTGCGCGCTTGGCTTGGCGACCCCTCTATCCGTTACCGCTGCGGTGGGTCGCGCCGCCGAAGTCGGGGTCTTAATCCGTGATGCTGATGCGCTGCAAACCGCGGCAAAACTGCACACCTTGGTGTTTGATAAAACGGGCACACTGACCCGCGGCCAGCCCGAAGTCACGCATGTGAATGCTATTCACGGCGACCAAGAGCGCCTCATGGCAATTGCTGCCTCACTGGAGCAACACTCCGAGCACCCATTGGCCCAAGCGATTGTTGGCTATGCCAAGCAGCAGACACTTGCGTTGCCGACATCAAATGACTTTAACAGTGAATCTGGCAAAGGGATCCAGGCCAAGATCGAGGGTGAACGTTACTACATCGGCAACCAAGCGTGGATGCAGGCACAAGGGATAGATACTGACGCCCACCAAACCGATATCGACGCCATGACTCAGCGTGGCGAAACGGCGATTTACCTTGCCAATGCGGACAGCGTACAAGCGCTTATTGGTGTCAGTGATCCGATTCGTGATGATGCCATAGACGCTATCGCTCGCCTGCAACAACAGGGGCTTGAAGTGATCATGCTCTCTGGCGACCACCCAGATACCGCCAATGCCATTGGCCGTCAGCTGGGCATTGATCACGTTATTGCCGGTGTTCTGCCTGATGGAAAATCGGAACAAATCCAGTCTCTCCAACAGCAAGGTAAATGCGTTGCCATGGTCGGTGATGGTATCAATGATGCGCCGGCACTTGCGCAAGCCGATGTCGGTGTGGCGATGGGCAGCGGCAGCGATATTGCGATAGAAAGCGCGCAAATTACGCTGATGCACCAACACCTTGGCGCCTTGGCAGACGCCATTGGGCTATCTCAAGCCGCGGTACGCAACATGAAACAAAATCTCTTTGGTGCCTTTATCTACAATACCTTGGGGATTCCGATCGCTGCCGGCATCCTTTACCCCTTTACCGGCATGTTGCTCAGTCCGGTGATCGCGGGTGGCGCAATGGCGCTCTCTTCGATCACGGTGGTGACCAATGCAAACCGATTACGTTTTTTCAAAATAAAATCAGACGATAAGTAACAAGGAGCGATAATGAAGCGTTTACAACTACTTGTAGCAACAGTAGGCCTAATGAGTGCCTCGGCGATGGCCGCGAGCGGTGTGGTGTATAAATCCCCCAGCTGTGGCTGCTGCGACGATTGGGTTGAGCATATGGAGCAAGCCGGCTTTGAGCTAGAGGTAAAACCGCATGACAACATGGCGTCAGTCAAGCAAGACATGGGCGTCCCAGCTGATATGCAGTCATGTCATACCGCACGTATTAATGGCTATGTGATTGAGGGACACGTTCCTGCCCAAGAGGTGAAAAAGCTCCTGGCCACCAATACGGGGTTAGAAGGACTGGCCGTTGCAGGCATGCCGATTGGCTCACCAGGTATGGAATACGGCGATCGTCAACAGCCTTATACGGTCATGGCGTTTGATAAGGCAGGCAATACCCAAGCATTCCAGCACTACCCTAAGCCTTAAGTGCTGGACCGAGAAAACGAAAAAACCCCAGCCAAAAGGCTGGGGTTTTACGTTGGTCGGTGAAGAGGGGTTCGATTGGACCGGCTCCCGGCCCCCGACCAAATACGCTCTCCACTACCTGAATAGTGGTCGGTGAAGAGGGATTCGAACCCCCGACCCTCTGGTCCCAAACCAGATGCGCTACCAAACTGCGCTATTCACCGTTAATGCTTTTTACGTCAACCAAGTAATCTTAGTTTACTCAGTTTTAAAATAGTGGTCGGTGAAGAGGGATTCGATTGGACCGGCTCCCGGCCCCCGACCAAATGCGCTCTCCACTACCTTAATAGTGGTCGGTGAAGAGGGATTCGAACCCCCGACCCTCTGGTCCCAAACCAGATGCGCTACCAAACTGCGCTATTCACCGACATATGACAAGTTTTACGAACTGATGTTCGCCTTGTCAAGCACAGAGCTATGCGATCAAATGCATCCCCGTGCTGAGGTCGACTATCATACTCAAGCATCACGAAACCTCAAGCCCTAATCACGTATTTTTTCTCCCCTCTCAGTTAAACGGTGAAAGTCGCATCAGTTGCGAGCAAATTGTGATCGCATCGTGGTTAACAAGTGTTGATAAATTGTTCGACATTTCTATTGATCTTGATCAGTATTCAACACAGTTCCTATTGGCATTCTGACCCTACATTAACGGACACGAGGGTACAGACTATGGACTTTTGGCTTGATCTACTTTTCGGCAACGCCGTGGGCTTGTCATCCATGATTGTCATCATCTGTACATTTGCCCTGATCAGTTTCTTTGGCGGCTATTTTGTCTACAAAGTGATGACATCTAAACCTCAATAACCTGTTTTATTGCCTACCTATCTTTAAGCAAACTTGCTTAACCTAGTGTTACACGGTTGGTCACAGAGTGTGGCGCTAGGTTTCTTTTTTTATTTTCGTTTATACTGTCCCAAATGACTCCACGACGTAGATGGCCCTGTAGTGATGAGTGATAAAAACGAATTTGAGCTATTCCGAGAAATGATGTCTGACGTGGCGCCAATCGAACAGGACACGGTTGAGGACCAAGCCGGACCACACTCGCCGACTGAAGCGCAACTTGCCCGTCAGTACGCAGCGCAAAGGTTAGCTCACAGTGATCCTGAGTATCTATCACTGGATTATGCCACCATGGTTAAACCCGACGACGTCATGGCTTATAAGCGGGATGGCGTGCAAGACGGGGTCTTTCGTAAGCTACGCTTGGGTAAATATGACATTAATGCTCGACTTGATCTGCACAAGATGTCGTTGGAAAAAGCCCGTGATGAAATTCTCCGCTTCCTAAAGCAGTGCCAACGAATGGACGTGCGTACCGTGATTATCGTTCACGGTAAAGGCGAAAGGAGCAACCCACCGGCAATGATGAAAAGCTATGTCTGCCAGTGGCTGCAACAAATTTCTGACGTGCTCTGCTTTCATTCTGCTCTGCGGCATCAAGGCGGATCGGGTGCGCTGTATGTGATGCTCAAAAAGAGCCAAGAGAAAAAGTTAGAAACCCGCGAACGACATCTCAGTCACCGTGCCTGAACAACAAAAAGACTGGCGAGTTGCCAGTCTTTTTGCTTTATTGCTTTGTTGCTTTGTTGCTTTATTGCTTTATTGCTTTACTGCAGCGTAAATACCACGCGTATTGCTAGCGCGATTAAAACCACCCCTGACAGCTTGTCAATCCAAGCGCCACGATGACGGATTTTGTCAACAATGGTGGGGCTTGAGAGCAAAAATGCCACCAATGTATACCAAAGCCCGTCAATCAATAACGGGGTTAGCACAATCACACTGCGACTGAATAAGTCAGACCCTACTGCGACGAATTGACTGAATAAGGCAATAAAAAAGAGCGCCAGTTTAGGGTTTAGCATGGAAATCATCGCGCCATCACGCGCCGCTTCGCTAAGGCTTGCGGTTTTGCCCGCCTCTAGCTTTGCCGCGACGCCGCCTTTGCTCAGGAGTGATTTGATCCCTAACCAACCGAGATACGCCGCCCCTGCGTAGGCGATAATCGTGAACAAGATAGGCGATTGTTTAAAGATAACCGCTAACCCTAACATGGTAATTAACGCATACAGGCCAACACCAAACGCATGGGCCCATGAGGCGACAATGCCATGTAGGCGGCTGTTAGCGAGGCTATGTTTTGCCATCACCACCAAGCTGGGCCCTGGTGACATCACTCCCAGCATACAAACTAAGGCTAACGATGCCCAAGTGGTCAATGTCATGCTTGTTTATCCTCTTTTTTACTCGCCAATCGCGGCATACTGCCCCGCGGTTAACGTCATCAGATCGTCCGGGGATAGTTCAATTTCTAAACCGCGACGGCCCGCGCTAACGCACAGGGTTGAAAACTGTTTTGCTGAGGCATCTAAAAACGTCGGTAGACGCTTTTTCTGTCCGAGCGGACTAATGCCACCAACAAGGTATCCGGTTGCGCGTTGTGCCACCTGAGGGTCGGCCATGGTTGCTTTTTTCCCGCCCGCGGCTTTTGCGGCGGCTTTAAGGTTTAAGCTTCCTTTTACCGGCACAATAGCAACGGCCAGCTGTTTACTGTCACCATTGATACAAAACAATAAGGTTTTAAAGACTCGGGCCGGATCCTGCCCCAACGCTTGAACCGCTTCATCGCCAAAATTTGGATTATTTGGATCATGCGCATATTGATGAACCGAGAAGGCAATCCCCTGTTTTTCTGCCAATTTTATTGCTGGCGTCATAATGTTTCTCTGCTACTCCAACACCGCATTATCATTACATAAAAAAAGCGGCACTGCATCGGTGCCGCTTTATCTTTATCGCCATTTTATCCGGTTTTATTTGTAAACAATCTCACCTTGTGGCGCATAATCGTTGACGTCGATAGGGCTGTTTGCTTCAAGGTAGTCTTTAAGCACTTCCGCATCGACAAAACCTGTGTTGACGTTACCTGGGTGGTTAGTCAGTTTTGGATAACCGTCACCGCCGGCCGCATTAAAGCTTGGCACGGTAAAGCGATAGGTTTTTTCCATATCAATCGGTTCGCCGCCAATTTTCACATCGTGAACGCTGCCGTTTTCAACCACCATTGAAACGCCGGCAAATTGGACATACGCGCCAGAGTCTGCAGGTTTGGTGCCAACCACATTGAGGTAATCCATCACTTCTTTACCGCTCATGTCGGTGTAAGTGACCATGTTGCCAAATGGCTGCACTTTAAGCACGTCTTTGTAAGTGATATCACCGGCGATAATAGAGTCACGCACACCGCCTGAATTCATCACCGCAAAGTCAGCGTTAGCGCGTTCCATATGCGACTTAGCAATTAAGCGGCCTAGGTTGGTTTGCTGGAAGCGCACCACATCACGATCGCCTTCTAGCTTGCCGTTACTCTCAGCAATCTTAACGTTGAGCTTCTCTTGGCCTTTGTCTTGGTATGGCTTCAAGAAGTCATACAAAGCTTGGTCTTTTGCGATTTCATCTTGAATAAAGACGCGCTGGCTCTCACCATCAACCTTGATTTTCTTTTTCAGGTTCACAGGAATAAGATCGTAGCTGACAAGATTTAAATCGCCATTCTGGAATTCAAACTCGGCTTTACCGACATATTTACCCCATTCATGGGCTTGCATGATCCACGCGCCGTTTTGCTGGTCTGGGGTACACGCATCACCGGGCTCGAAACTCTCGTTATACGTGTTCGGTCCTTCCATACAAACCGGCTCTTGTGAATGGCCGCCGATGATAAGGTCAAGGTCGCCATCATCCATATAGCGCGCCAACGCCACATCACCCGGGGCGTTTACACCGCTTTTGCCATCGGCATAGTGGCCCATATGGGTTGCCGCAATAATGATATCCGGCTTTTCGGTTTCTTTGAGCTTGGCGATCACTTTTTTCGCTTCTGCTTTCGGATCACGGAAATCAAGCGAGCCAATGTACTCAGGGTTACCAATTTTCGCGGTATCTTCTGTGGTCAGACCGACAACCGCAATTTTTAAGCCATTGCGCTCAAACATCTCGTAGGCCTGGAATTTACGCTCGCCCGTTTCTTTATCGTAAATGTTGGCAGACAGCATTGGAAAATCGGTCCACTGCATTTGCTGCTCGAGCACGCTCAATGGGTTATCAAACTCGTGGTTACCAATTGCCATGGCGTCATAACCGATGCGCGTCATCCCTTTAAAATCCGGTTCCGCGTGGAGTAGATCAGACTCTGGGACACCGGTATTGATGTCACCGCCTGAGAGCAGTAGCACTTCACTGCCTTCTGCTTGTGCTTCTGTACGCAGCTCATCGATCAGCGTTTTGCGCGCGGCCATGCCGTATTCGCCATAGCGGTTGTGCCAGAAACGACCGTGATTGTCGTTGGTATGAAGAATGGTGAGTTTATAAGTGGTATCTGGCGCCCAACCTTGCTCTGGTGTCTCAGAGCCTGAGTTGGCACACCCTGCCAATGATGCAATTAACGCAGCACTAACCGCTGCCTTTAAACAAAGACGTTCCTTCATGATCATAGACCTTTTTAGCGAGGGATAAACCACCATCGACATCATTGTCGGTGGTTAGAAAACGCTGTCTAGTCTAAAAGAATTGTTGCTATAGCGCTGAGCCATTTCATATTTTTGTTGCGATGATCACTATACGATATCCAAAATTACTGACTTTGGTGATCGGGGCAAAATTTCTAGAGCCAAGACTCTAAGCCATTAAAAAACGGTGCAGCCTTTGCTTATCTAATGAGACAGGCAAAGCCAGCACCGTGGTTTTATCAAATGACGGTTACGCGCGGCGCGCTTGCCACCAATGACGACTACTGACAGCAATTAAGGCAGAAGCGGCTAAAAAGAAACAGTAGTAAGAATGGCTGACAATCACTAAAGGAGATAGCCCAAAGCTTGCACCGAGTAACAGAATTTGTGCGCCATAAGGAATCATGCCCTGCACGACACATGAAAAGATATCCAACAAGCTTGCACTTCGCTTAGCCGGTACGGAATGCTCAGTTGCTATATTTTTAGCCACTTGGCCCGATACAACAATGGCCACGGTATTATTGGCCGTACATAAGTTAGCGAAAGACACTAACAAGGCGATGCCAAACTCGCTCGCACGAGAGTGATGCTGACCTTGGTTTTTCTGAAAGCGGACAATCACTTTATTGACTGTGTTGGTCAAAAAGCTTAATCCACCTTGGCAACGCATCAATTCAGCAATACCACCAATCATTAACGAGAGTACGAAGATTTCTTGCATGCTGGCAAAGCCGTCTTTGACCTCTTGGCTAAACGTCATCAAGGTAAAGTCAGGCGTGCTCATCAGACCCACACCCATCGCCAGCAAAATACCTGAAGTCAGGACAACAAACACATTTAGTCCCGCCAGTGCCAATACGATGATCGAAAGGTAAGGGATAACCGCCAAGTAGTTAATGCTCTCAGGCGCTTCAACTGGCGCACTTTGATTATTAAATACAAACAGAATGATCGCAGCGATGGCAGCAGGAATGGCAATGCCAACGTTCTCTTTAAACTTGTCACGCATGCTACAGCCTTGTGAGCGCGTGGCCGCGATTGTGGTATCAGAGATAAACGATAAGTTATCGCCAAACATCGCGCCGCTCAGCAATACACCTGCCATGACAGCGGGCGATTGACCGGTTGCAGTGGCCATGTTCAATGCAAAAGGCGCAAGCGCGGCAATGGTGCCCATCGAGGTGCCCATTGCGGTGGAAATAAACGCCGCAATCACAAACAAGCCCGGCAGAATAAGGCTTTCGGGGATCAGCGCTAACCCAAGATTGACCGTGGCTTCCACGCCCCCGGTTGCATCCGCCACCGAAGAAAACGCACCAGCCAGCAAATAGATTAAACACATGGCAATAATATCACCATGTCCCATGCCACGAATGAGCTGCTCAATGGCCGTATTCAGGCGCTCACGGCTTAGGCCAATGGCCAAGATCACCGCGGGTAAAATCGCGACGTGTGCAGGCAATTGATAAAATGCGTAGTCGACACCTTCTAAGGTAAAATACACGCCCGATCCAATAAAAAGGATTAAAAATAAAATCAGGGGAAGCAGTGCAAGCGCAGAAGGCTTCGGTGTGGTGTTTGCTGATGTTGTCATGGCAGTTTTGTTATACCTCTTATAAAACTGTCAACAAGATTACAGCCCTCTAGCCGTCCAGTCAACAAATAGACGTCTAAACATCTAAAAACCTCAACGGCTCGTACTCACTGCTAGACAGTGTTTCGCAACCAAAGCTGATCTTTCCCGCAAGGCGACCCTGAACAAATGACACTGTGGCAGACGAAAAGACAGCGACAATAGCCGAATGCATCGGACAACGCTGTTTGTCGGTCAAGCTACTTGAACTTATCAGGAAGGATAGCGAAGGAAGCGGCAGTACACCGCTCCCATTTTGCGTGGTGACTATCGAGCGGGAGTTAGTCTTCGAGCGAGAGGATCACTACGGCTGCCAATGCTAAAAAGCCGGTCATCACAATAAAGGCATCGTTGTACGCCATAATCGCGGCGTCACGTTGCATCACACTCAACACGCTGGCTTGTGCTTGATGCAACGCAGTGGTGGCATCACTGCCTGTGGCGATAAACCAATCTGTTTGTTGGTGCAAACGCTGCCAACCTTGCTCGCTCACTGTGGACAAGGTGGCTTTGATGTTCGCCAAGTGCAAGCGTGTTTGGTTATCTAGCAAGGTAGCTATCATGGCAATGCTAAACGCACCGCCCAAATTACGCATCACATTGGTGAGTGTGGAGGCATCTGGCGTGTCATCACGCTGGATATGCTTCAGTGCCACTATCGACAAAGGCACCATAATAAATGGACTACCAATGGCACGCAGGATCATGGATAAAACCAGCTGCTGACCACCAAAGTCGACGGTCATGTGTGTATTGACGTAACAACTTAACCCAAACATTACAAAGCCAAATGTCACCATGTGAGTTGGGCGAAACACGCGCATTAACTTAGGCACGAGCGGAAAGAGTAACAACTGTGGCAGCCCCATCCACATCAGCACTTGGCCAATTTGCATCGCGTTGTAGTGTTGGATCTGGGTGAGATACAGCGGCAACACGTAAATCGAGCCAAGTAAGGCCATACCCAAAATTAAATAGGCAAAGCAGGATAAGGCAAATTGCTTGTCTTTCAGTAGCCGCAAGTTCACCAGTGGACGGGGGTGCTGCAGCTCGTTAATCACAAAGTAGACAATGTTCACCACGGAAATCGCACTGAGCGTGATAATAAATGACGAGCCAAACCAATCTTCACGATTGCCCTCTTCAAGAACCACTTCTAAGCAGCCGAGCCCTAACGCCATAGTGGCAATTCCGACCCAATCGGCCTTTTTCAGCAATGACAATGATAACGGCGAATCCTCAAGTCCGTAGCGGATCATGGCTATCACCAGCATTGCTGGTGGAATATTGATGTAGAAAATATAGTGCCACGACAGATTTTCCGTCAGCCAGCCACCAAAGGTCGGTCCAATGGCAGGCGCAAACGTCGCCGTGACACCGAACATCGCCATACCAATCGCCTGTTTGTTGGCGGGTAACAGTTGCACCACCAGCGAGAAAGCCAATGGGATCAGCGCGCCACCGCTAAAGCCTTGCATCGCTCGAAACACGATCATCGCGCTCATATTCCAAGACAGTGAGCATAAAAAAGACGAAAGCGTAAACACCGCAGTAGTCCATGTCAGATAGCGCCGTACGCCCAGCGCCCGCGACAACCAACCACTGAGCGGGATCGCAATCATCTCTGCCACCAGATAGGACGTCGAGATCCACGAGCTTTCGTCCAAGGTCGCCGACAGCGCCCCTTGAATATCTTTTAGCGATGCATTGGTGATTTGAATGTCGAGAATGGCCATAAAGGCCCCAATCAACCCACCCAAGAGAGCAATCCAGTTTTTGAGCGGCACCTGCTCGCTGTAGGCATCAGCCGTTAACGTAGTCGCGGTCATCTTCAGCCTCGTGTATCTACCGTTGCAATCACGGATAACCCTGGCAATAACTTGGCTTTAAGTGGCTGATCAGGGATCCGGACTTTAATCGGCACCCGCTGAACAATTTTCGTAAAGTTCCCCGTGGCATTTTCAGGGGGCAGCAGCGCAAACTGTGCGCCCGTGGCTGGCGAGAAGCTATCGATCACGCCATGTAGTGCTTGTCCGGGAAACGCGTCCACTTCAATATCCACCGATTGCCCCGGCTGGATATGCGCGATCTGTGTTTCTTTAAAATTCGCTTCAACCCACACCTTCCCTTGAGGCACCAAGCTGACTAACGGCATACCCGGCTGAACCAGCATGCCAACGCGCAAACTCCGTTTACCAATCACCCCATCAACAGGCGCATAAAGGCGGGTGTCATCCAAGTTAAGCTGCGCTTGTGTCAGCTTAGCGGTGGCATCATCAATCGCAGCTTGGGCTTGTTTCAGCTCACTGGCTAATACAGCTAATTGGTCACTGGCGGCATGATGCGCGGCTTTAGCTTGTTCCAACTGGGCGAGTCGTACTTTTTGCTGCGCAAGTTGGGCATCCAGTTCATCTTCAGAGGAATAATGTTGCGCGATTAAACGCTGGGTCCGGGCCACTTGCTGCTTGGCACGATCGTACTCGGCTTGCGCGGATGCCATCTGACTCGCGGCTTGACGGATCTTACTGTTCTGCAAGGTTTGTTGTGCGTGCAGATGCTCGACACTAGCGCTTGCCGAGGCGAGTGCTGCTTTAGCTTGTGAGACCGCGGTGCGATAATCGCGATCGTCAATTTCGGCCAGTAAGGTCCCGGCTTTTACAAACTGGTTATCGTCGACATATCGGGCAACGATATAGCCAGCGACTTTGGGACTGATGGTGACGATATCCCCTTTTAGGTAGGCGTTATCGGTCGAGACATGGTACTGCCCCTCCATCCACCAGTACCCGGCACCAAGCACACCAATCACGAGGAATATCAAGGTCGCCAATAGCGGCGCTTTAATGCGTTTCGAAGCGGTTGAGGCTGTCATGAGGTCTCACTAATGTTAGTTAAATCAATACCAAGCAAAGTATTTCGAATTGTAAACCAATCGTATTAATTAATAATCGCGCTATAATCAAAAACACTGTTGCAAAAATAAACTTAATTAGAGGAAGGATGTTGGACTTCAATGCGCTCGCTATCTTGGTGAAAGTGGTGGAATTAGGCAGTTTCACGCAAGCGGCTGAGGCACTGGGAATGACAAAATCGACGGTCAGTCGAAAAGTCTCTGATCTTGAGCGCAATCTAGGTGTGCGTTTGATCACGCGCTCCACGCGCAGTTTAAAGCTGACCGCAGAGGGCGAGCGCTTTTACCAATCGTGCCTGTTGGCGAAAGACATCATGGAACAGGCAGAAGTTGAAATCACCGCTCACCAAGAATTGATCCAAGGGGATTTAAATGTGGTGATGCCCGTTGAGCTCGGTCATCAGGTATTGGGGCCTTACATCAACGAGTTCATCAAACTGCATCCGCATATCCGCGTGCACCTTGAGATGAGTAACCGTGAAGTCGACATTATTGGTGAAGGCATTGACCTCTACGCGCAAGTGGGGACACGCAAAGACTCAAACCTCGTTTCACGCCTGCTCACCAATTCAACCCGTGTGGTAGCGGCAAGCCCAGCGTATTTAGCCGAAACTGGCATGGTGCAAAGCCCTGCCGATCTTCGTTCACCGCATCGCCAAGTCAAAGTGTATAACCAAGCGGTGAAGCTGTTAGCGTGGGAGTTATTTGACAAGCAGGGGCAGAGTTTTAGTGTCGACCTCCCCTATCAGCTGCGGGTCAACACCATTACAGCCTCGTTGCAGGCATGCCTTGATGGCCTCGGCATTGCGGTATTGCCGACGTTCTTATGTCGTCCTCACTTTGAGTCAGGTCGTTTGGTCCAACTGCTTAGCGACTGGCAAATGCCGACGGTACCCATCAGCTTGGTGTATGCCAATCGTACCTTGATGCCCAAACGACTCCGCACTCTGATTGATTATTTAGTAACGCGCCTAAACGAAGACATGCAACAAGGTGTGACTCCTTGAAAAACTGTCTAGCCAGTTCAACATAAAAATAAATTACTGGACAATAAGTAAAAGTGTGCTAAAAACTTTGTCTATTTTTTTCTACGCTACAGGAGTAAAAATGAAAGGGGTAATAAAGAGCTTTGACAATACAAAGCGCGAAGGTCTGATCACCGGTGAAGACGGTATTGAATATAATCTAACAATGGACGAGTGGAAATCTGGCACGCTACCAGAGACTGGTATGAATGTTGATTTTGCGCTATCCAATGGAAAGGCTACCGCTGTATTCGGTGAAGCAGTATCCTCGACCAGCTCAAAGAAAATACCAGCAGCCTTGTTGGCTTTCTTCTTTGGGGCATTTGGCGTACATAAATTCTATCTTGGCTATACCAAAGAAGGCCTAATCATGTTGTTAGCCTTCCTATTTGGCTTTATCTTGCTTGGTATCCCTAGCATAGTTATAGGGATTATTGCTTTTGTTGAATTCATCATTTATCTGATCAAAACAGATAAAGAGTTTGAAGCGACCTATGTAAATGGCCACAAAGGCTGGTTTTAACAGTACTCTCTGACTACACGTTGTCACCTTTACAGCATCATATTTACTTATGAGTCCAAAAAAGCTGCCAATAGGCAGCTTTCTGGGTCTCGGTCATTCGCCAATTAGCGAATATCGATATCTGCAAAGCTTTTGATCACATCATCCAGGGCTTTCATTTGCGCGAGGAAAGGCTCGAGTTTATTAAGCGGCAGGGCTGAGGGGCCATCACAACGGGCATTATCTGGGTCTGGGTGCGCTTCGATAAACAAGCCGGCAATTTTAGTGCCTAGACCTGCACGTGCTAAATCAACGGTTTGCTGACGACGGCCGCCGGATGCAGCGCCTTGCGGATCGCGGCACTGGAGCGCGTGGGTGACATCAAAAATAATTGGGCTACCGTTTGAGGCTTTTTTCATCACATCAAAACCCAGCATATCAACGACCAGGTTATCGTAACCATGGCAGCTACCACGCTCACACAAAATCACCTTCTCGTTGCCGCACTCAGCAAATTTATCAACAATGTTGCCCACTTGCCCCGGGCTCATAAATTGAGGCTTTTTCACGTTAATCACCGCATCAGTTTTGGCCATGGTTTCGACCAAATCGGTCTGGCGAGCCAAAAACGCCGGTAACTGAATCACGTCGGCGACTTCCGCCACGGGCGCAGCTTGGTATTGCTCATGAATATCGGTGATCACTTTGACGCCAAAGGTACGCTTGAGCTCTTCAAGAATCTTTAACCCTTCTTCCATCCCTGGGCCACGATAAGAGTGCACCGAGGAGCGATTCGCCTTATCAAACGACGCTTTAAAGACGTAAGGAATGCCAAGTTTGTCAGTCACTTTGACGTAATGCTCACAAATTTGCATCGCTAAATCACGTGACTCCAGCACATTCATGCCAGCAAACAAGGTGAACGGGCGATCATTCGCAACAGGTGTATCGCCAATATGGACGGTTTTTTGCGTCATAGGGGTATCCTTTATCATGCGTTAATACGCATTAATGTAACGTCGGTTGCTCTTCGTTAAGCGCTTTCACTTGCATTTTTAACAGCTCAGCGGCCGGATCGTCCGGGCACTGCTCAATAAAATATTCATAGTCGGTCGCCGCTACGCGATCGCAATCCAACTGCTGAAAAATATAGCCACGATCACGAATTTCGTAAGGATCGTCTGGGCTAAAGGTCAACGCAAGCTCACTACAACGCAGTGCCAGGGCGTACTTTTCTTCGCGTAATAAAGCACTTTTGGCCACCGTCAGCCAACGACCAATAATGGTTGGATTGTCGCTCGGCAATAAGTGTGAATCTTCAAGCTCCGCCAGCGGCCCTTGGCTCCCTTTTAACCAGCCGCGTAAAGTACGTTGGCTCACACGTTCGCCATTGAAGGGGTTAATAAACACAGGAGCGTTATCCAGTTGATCAATTCTCAACACTAATTGACTGGGAAAAGCGATGGGTTGAACGGGTAAAGATAAGCGCTCACAGAGGTATAAAAACACTGCCCCCAGTGAAGCGGGGATCCCGGTTTTACGCGCTAAGACTTTATCCAAAAAGACATTATCGGAAGAAAAGTACTGTTCGATATCGCCTTTAAACTGCCATTGGTGATAAAAAAGACGGCATAATCCCTCAAGACGCAGCGCCATATCGGGCTCGGCGCCGAGCTGATGCTCCGCTTCATCCGCGAGACGATCGAGAGAGGCCTTCACTTGATGAGCGTCGATCGACGCATCAATGGCATGGTTGAGGCTGATAGCCCCTTCTGCCAGTGTTAGCGAATCTAATTGTTGATCGGTTAATGGCATCATATTTATCCCATTAGGTGTGGAACTTTAATCAGTGCTAAGTTAGCGGCGGCATAGGCCCACCCTAATGCACCAAAAAACGCCAGTGTCCGGAACAGTTTGCCGCGGCTGTAGTGTAAAGCAACAAAGCCTAATGCAATGTAAGCCAGTACACAGGTCAGCTTTTCGGTTAACCACGCACCAGACTCTGTAAACGGTATAAAACCGGTGACAAAAATCAATGCGACACCGGTGGTCAATAACAAGGTGTCGACCACGTGCGGCGTGACCTTGACCCATTTTTTGTTCATCATCTCGCTATCACGCATCACCCATACGAAACGGATCACGAATAAAGAGAGGCTTAATACCACGGTCAGTAAGTGGGTGTGCTTGAGGGCCATGTAGATCATAATGATTCCTGCTTCCTGTCAGTCTCAATTAACGTCGCTGTGCCAAGGTGATTCTATCGAGCCCAGCGTAATCTTGTTGGGTTTGGAGATTGTGCCAACCCGCTTCTTTCCATACACGACGCACCGCTTCTCCCTGGTTGTAGCCGTGTTCGACCATCAACCAGCCAGAGGCGACTAAGTAATCGGGGGCGGATTGACCAATATAACGAATATCTGCCAACCCACTGTCTTCAGCCACCAGCGCACTCATGGGCTCAAAACGAACATCCCCTTGTTGCAGATGCGGATCCGTCTCATCGATGTAAGGCGGATTACTGACAATCAGATCAAACCGATGCATATCGCTTAACGCCTTAAACCAGTCACTTTGAATAAAGTGGACGTTGTTAATTTGATGCGCATCCGCGTTTCGGCTTGCCAACATCACTGCTTCTGGCATCAAATCAACGCCCACAACGGTGATATCGGGGCGCTCACTGGCAATGGCTAATGCCACCGCTCCCGTGCCGGTGCCTAAGTCTAACACCCTACAAGGGGTCGCTGGCAGAAGCGCTAACGCCTGCTCTACCAAGAGTTCGGTTTCTGGACGCGGGATCAACGTCGCTGGCGACACATTCAGTCTCAGGGTCCAAAAGTCACGGTAGCCGAGAATGTATGCAATCGGCTCTCCTTGCAGTCGGCGGGCAAACAGCTGACGAAATTGCGCCAGTTGTGCCGCGGTGAGTTTGCGCTCGGGCCAGGTGTAGAGATAGCTGGTAGGTTGCGCTAACACATGGCAGAGCAAGGCTTTGACATCAATGCCCGCTGAGCCACCGGATAATGCGGTGAGCTCAGTGGTGCTATCGGCCAGCAACGCGCCTATCGTGACTGTCATTATGGGTGCTCAGACAAGGCCGCTAATTGATCCGCTTGATGCTCTTGAATCACAGGATCCACCAAGCTATCGAGATCCCCTTGCATCACATCGTCTAAACGATACAAGGTTAAGTTAATGCGATGATCGGAGACGCGACCTTGCGGATAGTTATAAGTCCGAATCCGATCGGAACGATCGCCCGAGCCAAGCAGGTTACGACGGGTTGAGGCTTCCTCGGCAGCGCGTTTTTCTTCTTCCGCTTTAATCAAACGTGCTGCCAGTACTGACATGGCTTTGGCGCGGTTTTTATGTTGTGAACGCTCATCTTGGCATTCCACCACAGTGCCGGTCGGCAAGTGAGTAATGCGAATCGCAGAGTCCGTGGTGTTGACGTGCTGCCCGCCCGCTCCTGAGGCTCGGAAGGTGTCAACTTTCAAGTCGGCCGGATTAATTTCAGGGGCTTCCGTTTCTGGCACTTCAGGCAAAATCGCCACGGTACACGCTGACGTATGGACGCGACCTTGCGACTCGGTGGCAGGTACGCGTTGTACACGGTGACCGCCAGATTCAAATTTCAGCACACCGTAGGCGCCTTCGCCAGCCACACGTGCAATGACTTCTTTAAAGCCGCCGTGCTCTCCTCCACTGGCACTGATCATTTCCAGCTTCCAACCGCGTTGCTCGGCATAACGGCTATACATGCGGAACAAGTCACCCGCAAAAATCCCGGCTTCGTCGCCACCGGCCCCAGCACGAATTTCCAAAAAGCAGTTACGGTCATCGTTCGGGTCTTTCGGCAACAATAAGATTTGCAGCTGATCGGTCAACGCAACAATGCTTTGCTCGGCTTGCGCGACTTCTTCTTGCGCCATCTCGCGCATGTCAGGATCATCTTCGTTAGCCATTTCTTGCGCAGCCGCGAGGTCTTCTTTGGCTTGCTTAAACGCCGTAAAACATTTGATCACTTCTTCCAGCTGCGCGTACTCTTTCGACAGCGCACGAAATTTGTTCTGCTCACTAATGATTTCAGGCGTTCCGAGCAGGTGTTGTACTTCCTCGTAGCGCTCCGCCAGCGATTCTAGCTTCGCTAATATTGATGCTTTCATAAATCTCTTCGTTAGTTGTCGCTGTCCAGCCCCAAGCACGTACGCATCACGGCCAGTTTATCGGGCTCACCATTTTGGGCAGCCTGCTGCATCGCTTGTGTAGGAGGGTGGATCAGTTTATTGGTCAGGCGGTTACTAAGCTGGCGTAATACGCTTTCTGCGTCAGCCCCATTGGCAAGGGCTTGAATACTCTGCGCCAGCTCCGCCTGTTTAATGTGTTCGGACTGTGTCCGGTATTGCTTGATGCTATCTACCGCTTCGCGTGAACGTAACCAGCGCATAAAGTCGGCGCTTTCTTCGGTGACAATGGCTTCTGCTTGGATCGCGGCCAACTTTCGTTGTTCTCGATTGTGCTCCACGATGGATTGTAAGTCATCCACACTGTACAAATAAGCATCCGATAAGTTGCCAACTTTCTCGTCTATGTCTCGTGGTACCGCGATATCGATTAACAGCATGGGTTGGTGGCGTCGCTGTTTCAAGGCTTTTTCAACCATCGCTTTTTCAATCAAAGGCATGGGCGCCGCCGTTGAACTGATCACGATATCGGCGTGGCAAAGCTGCTCGGGTAACGCGTCTAAGCCAATCACTTTGGCATCAAACTGTTCAGCTAAACATTGAGCGCGCGATTGCGTACGGTTCGCAAAGATAATTTGGCTGCATTGATGCTCATGCAAATGTCTCGCAACCAGTTCAATCGTTTCTCCCGCGCCAACCAACAATGTGGTGACGTCCGCTAAGGATTCAAAAATCTGGCGGGCCAACGTACAGGCCGCAAATGCAACAGATACCGCGTTGCCACCAATTTCGGTCTCGGTTCGTACCCGTTTTGCCACCGCAAAGGTTTTGTGGAACAATTTTTCCAACGAGCCGGAAATCATATCGGCATCACTGGCACTCGCGTACGCTTGTTTAACTTGACCTAATATCTGCGGCTCACCTAACACCAAAGAATCTAATCCACAGGCAACACGCATCAGATGCTTCACCGCAGATTGTTCCTCGTGATAATAAATGCTTGCCATCAAACTTTCGCCACTGAGTTGATGAAAGCGTGTGAGCCATTCAACCAAGACCCCGACACCAGGTTGGTTTAACTCGGCGTAGATTTCGGTGCGATTGCAGGTTGAGACAATCACACAGCTGCGCACCTGCGGATGCTCGGAAAGCTGCCCTAACGCCTGCTCCAGTTGTTGCGGCGAAAAGGCGACCTTTTCCCGCAGCTCGACGGGGGCCGTTTTGTGATTGATTCCGAGAACTAACAGGCTCATGAAGCGTTGTTACCGACAGCACCAGTAAGGATTGGAGCGGGGGATTTTACTTGATGCCCCCCGTGAATTAAAGCGAACATTGTATCGCAGTATTTTCGTGGTGCGGAAATGTGAAGCCTCACGAGATTGATGACAGACTGGCCAACAACAACTATACCCATTCTTTCCTCCCGCACGGCTAAGTGCCTAACTGACTTCTCTCACCTCGGCGCTTATGGCAAAGTAATGCCAAATGCTGTTCACTGTCTGTTGACGTTATAAAAGGATACTCGCTTTCATGTTCTCCTGTATACGTACTGTTTTCTCTTGTATACGCGCTGGTTTCTCTTTTATGCGTACTGGCTTCCCTTGTATACGCGCTGGTTTCTCTTGTATACGAATCAGTATGTTGACGGTCGTCTTTGCGGTGCTCTCTGGCTGTGCAACGGCGCCGGCTCCTACCACAGAATGGCAAACGCATCGCGCATCGCTTGAGACCATAGACAGTTATACCGCACGCGGTAAGGTGGCTTTTATCGCACCAGATACGCGCTTTTCTGCCAACCTTTACTGGCGCCATTCTCCGACTGAATCGACACTGCGGCTAACGAATTTTTTGGGAACCACCCTGTTGTCTCTAACCATGAATGCGCAAGGTGCGACCTTGGTTGATGATCAGGGCAAGCAATACCAAGACCCTAATCCAGCCCGTTTGATCGCCTATTTGACCGGCGCCCATTTACCCGTTGATGCGCTTGCCCCTTGGTTGATTGGCCTACCACGCGCACAAGACCGCTTTTCACTCGGCCCCGATAACCGCTTGGCCGCCCTCGACGACACACAAGGTTGGGATATCGATTATCAAGGCTACAGCGCCGAGACCCAGCCTGCGCTTCCAACTCGAATCACGCTCAGTAACGACCAGCAAACGATCAAACTGATGATTTCTACTTGGACACTCGATAATGACTGAAACAACCTACTGGCCAGCGCCAGCGAAACTTAACTTATTTCTTTATATCAATGGACGCCAAGCCAATGGTTATCACGAACTGCAAACCTTGTTTCAGTTTTTAGATCACGGCGACACCTTGGCTATTACGCCTAATCACAGCGGCACGATCAACCTTAGCCCCGCCATTGACGGCGTCGATGAGGAAGACAATCTGATTATCAAAGCCGCCAAGGCGCTGCAAAACCATACCGGATGCTCACAAGGCGCAGATATTCATCTGGAAAAACATTTGCCCATGGGCGGCGGGCTGGGCGGAGGCTCATCAGATGCAGCCACGACCTTGGTGGCGTTGAATCATTTATGGCAAACCCAGGTGAGCCAGACTAAACTAGCGGACATTGGCCTAGGCTTGGGGGCTGACGTGCCTATTTTCATTCACGGCCATGCGGCGTTGGCGGAAGGCGTTGGCGAAAAATTGACGTCTGTATGCCCTGATGAGAAATATTACTTGGTGGTTAAGCCTGACGTGTCTATTTCGACCGCTGCAATTTTTACTCATCCAGACTTGCAAAGAAGTACGCCAAAGCGCACAGTTTCTGAGCTAATGACACAGAAACACGAAAACGATTGCGAAAAGATAGCCCGTAAACAATTCCCCGAGGTTGATAAGGCTGTTTCGTGGCTGCTAGAATATGCGCCGTCTAGGATGACTGGGACAGGCGCGTGCGTGTTTGCCGAGTTTGACACCGCACATGATGCCCAGAACACACTCGACACTATGCCTAACTGGCTGACAGGGTTTGTTGCACGAGGGTTGAACCGATCGCCCCTACTCGATGCGCTACAGCAACTCGATGCACGACAGCAACACACTGTGAGCCAGTGACTATTAAATGGATGCAACCCGAGGTTTCCACCGTGCCTGATATGAAGCTGTTCGCTGGTAACGCGACACCCGTTCTCGCCCAACGTATCGCAAACCGTCTTTACATGTCACTGGGTGACGCCACTGTTGGCCGTTTTTCTGACGGTGAAGTGTGTGTTCAGATTAACGAGAACGTGCGCGGTAGTGACGTGTTCGTCATCCAATCTACCTGTGCACCGACCAATGACAACTTAATGGAATTGGTCGTGATGATAGATGCGTTCCGACGTGCGTCGGCTGGCCGCATAACCGCAGTTATCCCCTACTTTGGTTATGCCCGTCAAGACCGCCGCGTACGCTCCTCCCGTGTTCCTATCACCGCAAAAGTTATTGCAGATTTCCTTTCTAACGTTGGCGTTGACCGCGTACTCACTGTGGACCTCCACGCAGAACAAATCCAAGGCTTTTTCGACGTCCCTGTTGATAATATCTTCGGTACCCCTGTGCTGCTTGAAGACATGCTGGCGAAAAATTTAGAAGACCCCGTGGTCGTTTCTCCTGATATTGGCGGAGTTGTGCGAGCGCGTGCGACGGCCAAACTATTGGATGACACTGACATTGCCATCATTGATAAGCGCCGTCCGCGTGCTAACGTGTCGCAAGTCATGCACTTGATTGGCGACGTTGAAGGCCGTGACTGCATCATTGTTGATGACATGATTGATACCGGTGGCACCCTGTGTAAAGCCGCCGAAGCCCTGAAGAACCGTGGCGCTAAGCGTGTATTCGCCTATGCAACGCATCCGGTATTCTCGGGGGATGCAGCGAAGAATATCGCTGAGTCCGTCATTGATGAAATTGTGGTCACTGACTCCACACCATTGAGCGCCGAAATTCAAGCAACCGGGCGTGTGTCTCAATTAACACTGTCGGGCATGCTGGCAGAAGCGATTCGCCGTATCAGTAATGAAGAGTCGATCTCTGCAATGTTTAATTCTTAACGCATTGTCATAGACCGACAAGAAACACCCTGCCCTTGTGCAGGGTGTTTTTTTATTGCCCATTTTGAATGGCTGACTCGATCCTTTAGCCATATCAATGGTAGGATATGGCGCCTTTTTGCGTGGGCTCGATGCTCACCGGCTACGATAAGTAGATAGATAGCGAGAAACGTCGTGAGTAATCAAATCCGCTTACTAGTGGGATTGGCCAATCCAGGCCCTGAATACAGCCAAACGCGCCATAATGCCGGTGCTTGGGTCGTTCAGGAGCTAGCACGTATTCACAACGTGCCGCTAAAAGAAGAGAAAAAGTTCTTCGGCTTAACCGGCCGTATCAATGTACATGGACACGATCTCCGTGTGTTGATCCCGACCACGTACATGAACTTGTCGGGTAAAGCGGTGCAAGCCATGGCCAACTTTTACAATATTCCCGTCGACGCCATCATGGTGGCGCATGACGAGCTAGACTTACCACCCGGTGTGGCCAAGTTTAAGCAAGGTGGTGGACACGGTGGCCATAATGGCCTGCGTGATACCATTAGCAAACTTGCAAATGACAAATCGTTTTATCGGCTTCGGATAGGCATCGGTCATCCGGGTCACAAGGATAAGGTAGCGGGATACGTGCTTACCAAAGCCCCCGCTAATGAGCAGAGCCTGCTAGAGCAGGCCACTGACGAGGCAGTACGCAGCCTCGAGATTCTGCTCAAAGATGATCTCGCCAAGGCGCAAAATCGTCTACATACCTTCAAAGCACAGTAATTTTGATTAAAGGGTTACCATCTCATGGGTTTTAAATGTGGCATCGTGGGTCTACCAAACGTAGGCAAATCCACTCTGTTTAATGCACTGACCAAGGCCGGCATTGATGCGGCTAACTTTCCATTTTGTACGATTGAACCCAATACGGGCGTGGTCCCTGTCCCTGACCTACGCTTGGATGCGCTGGCGAAAATTGTCAATCCACAGAAAGTGCTCCCCACCACGATGGAGTTCGTTGACATCGCCGGCTTAGTTGCCGGCGCATCGCGCGGTGAAGGTTTAGGGAACAAGTTCCTAGCGAACATCCGTGAAACCGATGCGATTGGTCATGTGGTACGTTGTTTTGAGAATGACAATATCGTTCACGTGGCTGGTAAAGTGGATCCGGCTGATGATATCGACGTGATTAACACCGAGCTTGCGCTGGCTGATCTTGAAAGCTGTGAGCGTGCGATGCAGCGCAACGCCAAAAAAGCCAAAGGTGGCGATAAAGATGCCAAATTTGAGCTAACCGTGCTTGAAAAACTGCTCCCCGTCCTAGAAGAAGGCAAGATGTTGCGCTCGGTCGAACTGAGCAAAGAAGAAGCCGCAGCAGTACAATACCTTAACTTTTTGACGCTTAAGCCGACCATGTACATTGCCAACGTTAATGATGATGGTTTTGAAAACAACCCATACCTCGACAAAGTGCGAGAGATTGCCGCCCAAGAAGACGCAACCGTGGTGGCCGTGTGTGCGGAGATCGAAGGCGAGATTGCCGAGCTAGATGCCGAAGAAGCGGCGGCTTTCTTGGATGAAATGGGGCTAGAAGAGCCAGGCCTAAACCGCGTGATTCGCGCCGGTTACGAGCTACTCACTCTGCACACCTATTTTACCGCAGGCGTGAAAGAAGTACGTGCTTGGACGGTGCCGATTGGCTCGACCGCGCCACAGGCGGCGGGTAAAATCCATACCGACTTTGAAAAAGGCTTTATTCGTGCCGAAGTGGTTGGCTATGATGATTATATCGCTAACAATGGTGAAAACGGCGCCAAAGATGCCGGTAAATGGCGCTTGGAAGGGAAAGAATATATCGTTAAAGATGGCGATGTGATTCACTTCCGTTTCAACGTTTAATACGCACATACGTTATGCTTTAGGGTGCGTTGTCGAGACCCCATCCTATTGATATTTAGACCAGCCTCCGGGCTGGTTTTTTTATTCTCATCATTCAACGTTCTCCGCCACCTACTCGGTAGGCTTTGCCGTTAAATTGTTCAAAATGGCGATTATTGCAGCCAATGAATGCAAAATCACAAAAAAAACAATAACCAGACCTTGACGACTTTCGCCCAGATCCGCATAATTCGCAGCGTCTTAAGGCACTATGCCTGACAGAGTGGCTACGTAGCTCAGTTGGTTAGAGCACATCACTCATAATGATGGGGTCACAGGTTCGAATCCCGTCGTAGCCACCATTAATTTTATAATTCGGCATGATGTTTTAATAGCCGGGTTAGGTAACACCTACTGGGGTATCGCCAAGCGGTAAGGCAACGGGTTTTGATCTCGTCATTCCCAGGTTCGAATCCTGGTACCCCAGCCATATTAAAAAGCCCACACCATGTGGGCTTTTTTGCGTTTATCTACAAGCCTAACGCATACTTCAATACATGTTTTTTCACCGGGCCGCTGTGTTCAGCCAGTTTAAACACCGCATTACGTGCCAGTTTTAAAGGCGTGATTCGGTTACTAAACGCGGCATAAAACACATCCATCCCGGTTTGCATCATCATGTTATCCGTACGGCGTGCTTTTTCGTACGCCACTAACGTTGACTCGGCTTGCCATTGTGCGCCTGCATCGGCACAGGCATCCAGCAACGCGCTCACGTCTTTGAAGCCTAAGTTCACCCCTTGCCCCGCGAGCGGGTTAATGGTGTGGGCGGCATCTCCCATGACTACTACGCCGTTACGATGGTATTGCTGGGCATGACGACGCGTTAGCGGAAATGCGCCCCAGTTGATGGGGGTGACGTCACCCACTTGTGGTGGGAAATGGCTCACTATCTCGGCTTTAAGCTGCTCAGCATTGAGCTGACACAACTGTTGAACTCGCGCCGGGCTGTCATACCACACTAATGAGGCATTGTTGCCGCACAATGGCAGTAATGACCGCGGCCCTGAGGGAAAGAATTGCTGCCAGGTAATATCTTGTTGGGGCGCGGCCGTTTCGACATGAATTAACATGCAATGCTGACGATAATCCCAGCTGGTAAGACCGATTTGCGCGTAATCTCGCACTTTCGAGTGGGCACCGTCGGCACCAATCAACCAGGGCGCTTCTAGTGTTTCGCCACTGTCTAATTGGAGTTGATGCAGACCGCCCGCCTGCGCCATACCCGTGATCGAGGCCGGTGAGACAAGGTGCAAATTGTCAAAACGAGCAAACTGTTGCCACAAGCCGAGTTGAATCAAGCGGTTCTCGACCATATATCCTAACTGTGGTAATTCGAGTTGGTCGGCACTGAAACACACACGGCTGTCTTCTGCTTCCCAGGTTTCTAATCGTCGATAGGGACAGACTCGCATGGCTTCAATGTCGGCCCATGCGCCTAAGTCTTGAAGCAAACTGACAGACGCATGAGATATCGCAGACACTCGTAAATCCATCGGTTGTGACGCATGGAAAGGATCCGGTTCTTGGCGTTCTATCAATGCCACCTGCCGACCTTGGCGGGCAAGTCCTAATGCGGCAGCGGCACCGACCATGCCACCGCCGACAATAATAATTTCAAATTGATTCATGACTGTCTCTTTGTCCCGTTAATGCCAGCATTCTACTGAAGGTAAACGAGAATTCGATATCAATCCGATCAAAGTGGGGGCAAATTCGCTTTTCCGATCTCGTTTTGCGGCGTCGGCTCAATCACTTATCCAGATTGACACCATTTCTCCCAGCCTGTGATCTGGTCAGCGATATAGGAAAGCAGTACAATACGCGGCTTGCCAAGCTGATTGACTGATTAAAAACCATACAGCTTGAAAGGGTAATGTCGACCATAAGATTAATAATGAGCGTGAAGTTACATGGCTAAGAAACTGCTGATCAAAACCTGGGGTTGCCAAATGAATGAGTATGACTCATCCAAGATGGCAGATCTGCTAAATTCTGCCGGTGGCTATGAGCTGACCGAACAACCAGAAGACGCAGATGTTCTCCTCCTCAATACCTGTTCAATTCGTGAAAAAGCACAAGAAAAGGTATTCCACCAACTGGGGCGTTGGAAAACACTCAAAGACAAGAATCCAGAGCTGGTGATCGGCGTTGGTGGTTGTGTGGCAACCCAAGAAGGCGATCACATCCGCGAGCGTGCGCCTTATGTGGACGTCATTTTTGGCCCCCAAACGCTACATCGTCTACCTGAAATGATAAAACAATCACGTGGCGACAGCGGCACAGTGATGGACATTACCTTCCCAGAAATTGAGAAGTTTGACAGTCTGCCTGAGCCGCGTGCCGATGGCGCGACAGCGTTTGTCTCCATTATGGAAGGCTGCTCGAAATACTGTACGTTCTGTGTTGTGCCGTATACGCGCGGCGAAGAAGTGAGCCGTCCGCTCGACGATGTGCTGTTCGAAATTGCCCAGCTTGCCGAGCAAGGTGTGCGTGAGGTAAACCTGCTAGGTCAGAATGTGAATGCCTATCGCGGTGAGACCCATGATGGCGACATCTGTACCTTTGCTGACTTATTGCGCTATGTCGCCGCTATCGATGGTATTGATCGCATTCGCTACACCACCAGTCATCCGGTTGAGTTTACCGATGATATCATTGAGGTGTATCGTGATACGCCAGAAGTGGTGAGCTTTTTGCACTTGCCGGTACAAAGTGGCTCTGATCGAATCTTGACCATGATGAAACGCCCGCACACGGCGATTGAGTACAAATCCAAGATCCGTAAGTTGCGTCAGGCACGTCCCGATATCACCATCAGCTCAGACTTTATCGTCGGCTTCCCGGGAGAAACCGAGCAAGACTTTGAAGCGACCATGAAGCTGATTACCGATATCGACTTTGATATGAGCTTCAGCTTTGTGTATTCACCTCGCCCAGGGACGCCAGCGGCAGATATGCCTGACGACACACCAGAGCAAGTGAAAAAAGAACGCCTGTACCGTTTGCAGCAGCAAGTGAACAGCCAAGCGATGCGCTATTCACGTATGATGCTAGAAACCGAACAACGTATCTTAGTCGAAGGGCCATCGCGTAAGAATCTTATGGAGCTGCGCGGCCGTACTGAGAATAACCGAGTGGTCAACTTTGAAGGCTCTGTCGATTTGATTGGCCAATTTGTTGACGTAAAAATTACTGAAGTGATGCCAAACTCGCTCCGCGGTGAGCTGGTTCGTACCGAAAAAGATATGGACTTGCGTGTCGCCGTCTCGCCAACCGAAATCATGGCGAAGACGCGCAACGAAAACGAGCTTGGTGTTGGTGTATACACGCCATAACGCGTTCATCAATTCAACGGCGTCGGGTGACCGGCGCCGAAAGCGAGGATAATCTTGTCTAAAATCATCTCTCTTGACCTTACATTAGAACCTGCCGACAACACCCGTCTTGCCAACTTATGTGGCCCGTTTGACGATAATATCAAACAACTAGAGCGCCGCTTGGGTGTTGAAATTAGCCACCGCCATAATGCCTTTACGGTGATGGGCAAACCTCACACCGCCAACGCCGCCGTCGACATCTTAAAGCGGCTGTATGTGGATACGGCCCCCGTGCGTGGCAGTTCGCCCGACATTGAGCCCGAAGCCATTCATTTGGCGATCAAAGAGTCTGGCGTGTTAGAACAGAACACCGAATCGAGCATCCCTTACGGTAAAGAGATTAACATCAAGACCAAAAAAGGGGTGATTAAACCGCGCACGCCAAATCAGGCGCAATACATCGCCAATATGGTCAATCATGACATTACTTTTGGCATTGGTCCGGCGGGCACAGGTAAAACCTACCTCGCCGTCGCAGCCGCGGTAGACGCGCTGGAACGCCAAGAGATTCGTCGGATTTTGTTAACACGTCCAGCGGTTGAGGCGGGTGAAAAGTTGGGCTTTTTACCTGGCGATCTCAGCCAGAAAGTCGATCCTTACTTGCGTCCACTCTACGATGCCTTGTTTGAGATGCTCGGTTTCGAGCGGGTCGAAAAACTGATTGATCGTAATGTGATCGAGGTAGCACCGCTGGCTTATATGCGTGGCCGAACCTTGAATGATGCTTTTATCATCTTAGATGAAAGCCAAAACACCACGGTCGAGCAGATGAAAATGTTCCTGACTCGGATTGGCTTTAATTCACGGGCCGTCATCACCGGTGACGTTACCCAAGTCGATTTACCGCGCAATGCCCGCTCAGGGCTACGCCATGCGATTGAAGTGCTGTCTGACGTGAATGAAATTAGCTTTCACTTCTTCCAAGCCGACGATGTGGTGCGCCACCAAGTGGTTACCCGTATTGTTCAGGCCTATGATAAGTGGGAAGCAGAAGATGCGAAGGCACGCAAAGAGGCTGAAGCACGTCGCCGAGAAGCGCGTGAAGCACAGCAAGTCGCGGTGCAACCAACCTCTATCCCACCACAGGACCCATCATGAGCTATTACGTCGATGTCCAGGTCGCCTGTGATGACGAACAGGGGCTGCCCAGTGATGACCAGCTTCAAGCTTGGTTTGAACATGCAATACGCGAAGCCAAGCCTCAAGCGGAAGTGACGATCCGGATTGTGGATGAAGGTGAGAGCCAGAGCTTAAATCGCGACTATCGTGGCAAAGATAAACCGACGAATGTGTTATCTTTCCCCTTTGAAGCACCTCCTGGGGTAGACATAGATTTACTCGGTGATCTGGTGGTATGTCGCCAAGTTGTTGAGCAAGAGGCACAGCAGCAAGGCAAAACGCTGATGGATCACTGGGCACACATGGTCGTCCATGGTAGCTTACACTTATTGGGCTACGACCATATTGAGGATGATGAAGCCGAGCAAATGGAAGCCTTGGAACGAAAGATCCTGGCAACCATGGGGGTCAGTGACCCTTATGCGAATGACTTCATTGAGCGTTAACTAACTGAATGAAATTGAATGAACGACGATAATTCGCAAAACGCAGACGGTCCGAGTAGGAAGACCTTCTTCGAACGGCTGGGTCAGTTTTTCCAAGCTGATCCAAAAGACAGACAAGAACTGGTGGACGTATTTCGCGACTCAGAGCAAAACGCCCTGATCGATCAGGACACCCGGGATATGCTGGAAGGTGTGATGCAAATCTCTGACATGCGTGTGAGAGATATCATGATACCCCGTTCGCAGATGGTAATCGTTGAACGATCGCAGTCATTGGAAGCGATCATTAATATTATTATTGATGCCCAACACTCACGTTATCCTGTGATCAGTGATGACAAAGACCATGTTGAAGGCATCTTGCTTGCGAAAGATTTGTTGCGCTATCTGCGCCCCGATGCTGAAGATTTCGACATCGAAAAGGTCTTACGCCCTGTTGTGGTGGTACCAGAAAGTAAGCGGGTTGACCGTCTACTTAAAGAGTTCCAAGAAGAACGCTACCACATGGCGATCGTCATCGATGAATTCGGCGGGGTATCGGGCGTTGTCACCATTGAAGATATTCTCGAAGAAATTGTAGGCGAGATCGAAGACGAGTATGACGATGAGGAAGAGCAAGAGATTCGCCAACTCAGTCGCCATACCTTCTCGATGAAAGCACTGACCACTTTAGAAGACTTTAACGAGCATTTTGGCGCCCAGTTCCAAGATGACGTGGTAGACACTATCGGTGGGTTGGTTATGACCAGTTTTGGTCATCTTCCTGATCGTGGTGAAGAAGTCGACATTGGTGATTACCATTTTAAAGTGACGGCCGCTGATAGTCGTCGTATCATTCAGCTACAAGTCACCATTCCAGACAGTAGCGAATCGAACAGTGAAAACGCCTAAGCGTTTACGCCCATTGGGGCAGCCATTATTGGCTGCCCTTTTTGGTGCGCTCGCCACCCTCGCCTTTTCCCCTTTTTCCTATTGGCCCTTTATGTTGGTCGCGCTCTGGGGCTTGTTGCTTCTTCTGCAAGTTGCTTCCTCGCCCAAACGTGCGGCTTGGATAGGTTTTAGCTGGGGGCTCGGCCAGTTTACAACTGGGGTAAGCTGGGTGTATGTCAGTATTGACCATTTTGGCGGGATGCCTGTGATCGCAGGCCTGTTTTTGATGGCACTGCTTATCGTCTATTTATCGCTTTACCCCGCGCTATTTGGCTGGCTGATACATAAATCACCCATCAAGCAAGCGGGCATAAAATGGACGATGCTGGCACCTGCCTTGTGGTTAGTGGTTGATTGGCTAAGAGGCTGGGTATTTACCGGTTTTCCCTGGTTATGGCCAGGTTATAGCCAAATAGACAGCCCGTTTGCGGGTATCGCCCCGGTACTGGGTGTTCAAGGGATCACGCTCGTCTTGGTGTCGCTTGCGGGCTTAGCCGCCTTGGTGACCCCCCATTGGGGGCAATGGCAGGGGCGTGCTCGCCTCTTCGGTATGATCGCTATCATAGGTTTTTTTGCCGTCAGTGAAGGGCTCGGGTCGGTCAAGTGGACAACCAAAACCGATCAGCAGCAAACGGTCTCACTGATCCAAGGCAACGTCCCTCAAGCACTCAAGTGGCGCGCCGACCAACGCTGGCCAACCTTGATGAAGTATCTGGATTTAACCCGTCAACATTGGGACAGTGACGTGGTGATTTGGCCAGAAGCCGCCATTCCCGCATTAGAGCGAGATCTTCCCCGCTTTTTTTCGCAGTTAGACCAAGCGGGCAAGCACAATCAAACCACGGTGATCACGGGGGCGCTCGATCAGCGTGAGGATGGCACCTATTTTAATAATGTGCTCGCGCTCGGTGCAAAAACGCCGCGCTATCAGTATCCAGCACCCGCCCAGTACAGCAAACATCACTTACTCCCCTTTGGCGAGTTTGTGCCGTTTGAGTCACTGCTTCGTCCTTTGGCGCCGATTTTTAATCTGCCCATGTCGTCATTTTCTCCAGGCGAAGCGATTCAACCGGCTTTGCCTGCGAACGGCTGGGAATACATTACCGCCCTGTGTTATGAAATTGCGTTTCCCGCGCAAATCCGTGAAAACCTCACCGCCAGTAGCGACGCCATTATTACCCTCTCGAATGACGCTTGGTTTGGCCGCTCTATTGGGCCTTGGCAACATCTAGAAATTGCGCGTATGCGCGCGCTCGAGTTCGGATTACCCGTGATCCGAGCCACCAATAACGGGGTGACGGCTTTAGTCGATGAACGCGGCCAGATTGACGCCTCATTGCCACAATTTGAGACGCAAGTTTTAACCACACAAATTACTCAAACACAGGGGCTGACACCCTACCGTCAATGGGGAAACGGACCGCTTTGGATGTGGATTGTTATCAGTGGCCTGGTGAGTCTGATTGCTTGGCGTCGTGCTACTTATCCACAAAAAGGCTAGCGGTCGTCGCTAGCCTTTAGGTTTGACTATTGCTTTTCAGGTCAGATTAAGACGTCCACACAAACCACAGGCGTTGATTGTCGGTTGAATCGGCATCGCGGCTATCCGTCAGTGCTGGGGTAGCAAACAACAACTCGGTTGTCTGCTTGTCACTATCAGTGTCGGATACAGCAGTCTCACTCTTGTCCTCTGACATCGTGCTGTCTTGCTCTTCAGCGGGTGCCATCATACGTGCCTCACGCTCTTGAGGCGTCATCAAGCGAATATGTCGATTGGCGGTGAGCTCGTTGATTAGTGCTTGTTGAGAGGCCGCTAAACGTACATCGAAAATCAGGGTATCATCGTTTAATTCTGCTAAGTGCACCTGTTGTAGCGCATTTAACCCCGCTAATGTGCGCTCAAGATCGACATAGTCATCGCCGTTATCCATGCCTGCAATGGCAATTTGAAGCGATGCACGCTCATCATCGTTATCGAGTACCACACCAGTTTGCTCGGCATAGTAATCAGCAATAGTATCAATCATGGCTTGGGCATTATTGGCTTGCCCGCGAGTTTGATCTGATTGCATGTCACTGGTATCGGGGAAGAATTGCCAACGGATCCCTTGCTCAGTCAACTTTCCGATCACAATGCCATCGGGCTGGTAGCGCTGACTGGCTTGCTCAACAGGATCAATAAAGCCGCCCCACAGATCACTGCTAGAGATCGCCATCAAATCATCAAAGTCACCCACCGGAATTAACACCGGCAGGCCGCGTATGGCCGCTGCATCACGTAGTTGGTCAATCACAGGACGCCCACTTTGCTCCCAAATAATTTGCCGGTCGCCATCACGGTCATCGACGAGCCACACTAATACCGCTGGGCGAGGACTCCCCCATAAGGGCAACCCTGCCTGGCGCAGCACGGCGCGAATTTTTTGACTATCAAACCCGACTTCGAGTGTTCGCTGTGCGGCACCATCAGATTGATCCTTGCTTTCTCCATATCCGAGCTGAGAGATGAAACCATCAACGTCTTGCTGCGCTTGCTCGACCGCAGGATTATCCGACACCTCGCGTTGTCCCGAGACTTTAGTCAGTACCGCGATCAGCGCTTGTTTTTTTGCCGCTTGTTGTGAGGTTTGCGCGCCATTATCCAGCGGGATACTGGCATGATAAAGGGGGCTTGCCATCGCACTTGGCAACCAAACACAGGCAATAAGGGCCAACAAAAATCGATTCATAGTTTTTCCACATGGATAAATGGGCGTCTAGCGATCATAAGCGGATAGCGCTAGGTTCAGCAATCCTCAATTGTAAAAAAGAGAGGACAAAGGGGGTCGCACCACCAGCAAACACCATTGATTCGATGCCATCAAGGCGAGCAAGCGATCATGAGGCTGACTATGTTTGCATATGGATTAAAATGAAATCCGTTACATCATTTATTTGCTACCGATCTCACATTTAAAAACATGATGGGAATCACATAAACGCTTTGTGCTAGCATTGCGCGATTTTTTTTGGAGGTGAGATTATGTTGCAAGTTTTACAAGGGGCACAAATGCTGTTCGTCGCATTTGGTGCCTTGGTGTTAGTGCCACTGTTAACCGGGCTCGACCCGAACGTCGCACTCTTTGGGGCCGGGATCGGTACCCTGATATTCCAAGTCATCACCCGCCGCTCCGTCCCTATCTTCCTTGCCTCTTCCTTCGCTTTTATTGCTCCCATTTTGTACGGCGTCAACAATTTTGGTATTCCCGCCACCATGGGTGGCCTCATGGCAGCCGGTGTGATCTATTTATTGATGGGCGCCATCATTCGGATTAAAGGCGTGGATATTATTCACAAGCTCCTGCCACCGGTTGTAGTTGGCCCTGTGATTATGGTTATCGGCCTTGGGTTGGCTCCCACCGCCGTGAATATGGCACTCGGTAAAACTGGCGATGGGAGTGAGCAGTTAATTGCGGGGGACATGGCTATCTGGATCTCTTTGCTGTCATTGCTCACGACCATTGCAGTGAGTGTCTTTGCGAAAGGCTTTTTCAAATTAGTCCCGATTATGGCAGGGATTGTGGTGGGCTATGTTGCCAGCCTCGTCGTTGGTATTGTTGACTTTACTCAAGTTGCGAATGCGAGCTGGTTGATGATGCCTGCTTTTACCCTCCCAGAGTTTAACATCAATGCCATCTTATTTATGATCCCTGTCGCCATCGCGCCTGCCGTTGAGCACGTAGGCGATATGCTGGCCATTTCTAATGTCACCCGTAAAGACTACCTGAAAAAGCCAGGCCTACACCGCACGATGGCCGGTGATGGTGCCGCAACCATTGCCGCTTCACTGTTCGGCGCGCCACCCAATACCACGTATAGTGAAGTGACGGGCGCGGTAATGCTGACCAAAGCGTTTAACCCCAAAATCATGACCTATGCGGCGGTCACTGCCATCGTACTCGCCTTTGTGGGTAAGCTCGGGGCAATGCTGCTTACCATTCCTTTACCAGTGATGGGCGGGATTATGATCTTGCTGTTTGGCTCTATTGCGACCGTCGGGCTCAATACCTTGATTCGTAATCAAGTCGACCTACATGATTCGCGTAACCTTGCCATTGTTGGTGTCACCTTGGTATTTGGTATCGGCGGCATGGCGTTTGGCATTGGCGATTTTAGCCTGCAAGGTATTAGCCTGTGTGGTGTGGTAGCGATTGTGCTCAACTTGGTACTCCCGCGCCAAATGGGCGAAAACCATATTGTTGACAGTGCGCAAATGGAAGAAGAAAAGCACTAATCCCCCAACCTTCATCCATTAAAAAGGGCGCTGACATTCAGCGCCCTTATCTTTTGTCATCAGACTAACGTACTTAGTCTTCAAGATAACCGGATTTAGCTTTGTGCTGCGCGCGCTTCAACCAGCTTGATCGCTTGGTCGATGCGGGCAACTACCCGATCTTTACCAATCAGGTGCATCACCGCATCAACAGATGGGGATTGACCGCCACCCGTGACTGCAACACGCAATGGCATGCCGACTTTACCCATACCAACGTCTAGCTCTGCACATGTATCGGCAATCACCGCTTTCAGGGCATCAACCGTCCAATCATCCAGCGCTTCAATCTTGCCTTTTGCCACTTGCAACGGCTCTAAAGCGACGGGACGCAGATGTTTTTTCGCGGCGGTCGCGTCTATTTCATCAAAGTCTTGGTAGAAGTAACGGCTTTGTGCGGCTAATTCCACCAGGGTGTTGCAGCGCTCGCCAACCAATCCAATGACGTCCGTCAAGGCAGGGCCTTGGCTAGCGTCAATCTGTTGTTGATCAAGATGCCACTGCAAGTGCTTAGCGACCTCGTCCGGATCACCATGCTTAATGTAATGGTTGTTCAACCAATGCAGTTTCTCCGTATTGAACGCTGACGCCGACTTGCTGATCGCTCCTAATGAGAAAAATTCAATCATTTCTTCCATTGAAAATATCTCTTGGTCACCGTGCGACCAACCAAGACGCACAAGGTAGTTACGCAACGCTTGCGGCAAGAAGCCTTGATCACGGTACTGCATGACGCTGACCGCACCGTGGCGTTTAGACAATTTGGCGCCATCGTCGCCTAGAATCATCGAGCAATGAGCAAACTCAGGAACGGGCGCGCCCAGTGCCTCGTAGATATTAATCTGGCGCGGCGTGTTGTTAATGTGATCTTCGCCGCGGACAACTTGGGTGATCCCCATGTCCCAATCATCCACGACGACGCAGAAGTTGTAAGTTGGGCTGCCATCCGTTCGACGAATAATCAGATCGTCAAGCTCGCTGTTGGCAATCTCAATACGACCACGAATTTTATCGTCAAAAACAACCTTACCCTCTTTCGGGTTGCGGAAACGGATCACATGCGGGTCATCCGCCTTGGCTTGGCTGTTTGCTTCAACCACTTTGGGGTGATTAGCATCGTAACGTGCCTTTAAGCCATTCGCTTTTTGCTCTTCACGAATGGTGTCCAAAAGATCTTTGGGCGCATAACACTTGTAGGCTTTGTCTTCGGCCAGCAACTGATCGACTAATTCGTTATAACGATCAAAGCGCTTGGTTTGGTAGTACGGCCCTTCATCCCAATCAAGACCTAACCATTCCATGCCGGTTAAAATAGCATCAACCGCTTCTTGGGTTGAACGTTCGATATCAGTATCTTCAATTCGCAAGACAAATTGACCGCCTTGGCTGCGTGCTGCTAACCAAGAATACAGTGCGGTACGTGCACCGCCCACGTGCAAAAAGCCGGTTGGGCTGGGGGCAAAGCGGGTTTTGATAGTCATTAGGATCCCTATCCCAGTGCTGAGAATGATGAGTAACGGTTAGTTTACCAGTCCAGGTAAATTCCACAATCAGGCCATGTGCAGAGGCTGCACATGGCCATGTAAACTACTGGTTGATTAAGGCGATCATCGCGTCTTCGTCGAGGACTGTTACGCCAAGATCTTGTGCTTTCGTCAGTTTAGAGCCAGCCGCTTCACCGGCGATCAACATATCGGTTTTTGCCGAGACACTGCCGGTCACTTTCGCGCCCAGTGCCTGTAACGCCGTTTTGGCATCGGTGCGTGACATTTGCGATAGCGTACCGGTCAGCACAATGGTTTTCCCCGCCAGCGGTTGTGCCTGTTCGTCTGATGGCGCACTCACCGCTGGCCAGTGAATGCCGGTGTTGAGCAGCGCATCTAAAACCGCTTGGTTATGTGGCTCAGCAAAAAAGCGAACGATATGGCCCGCGACAATGGCGCCCACATCAGGCACCGCAATCAGTGCTTCTTCATCCGCTGCTCGCAGAGCGTCTAAGGTTTTAAAATGCAGGGCAAGATTTTGCGCAGTGGCTTCACCGACTTCTCGGATCCCAAGCGCATAGATAAAGCGTGATAACGTCGTCGCTTTGGCTTTTTCTAACGCATCAACCAAATTTTGCGCCGATTTCGGCCCCATTCGATCTAGTTGAGTCACACGCCCTGGGGTTAAGGTGAAGAGATCGGCAGGCGTTTCAATCAGCTCTTTTTCAATTAACTGCTCGACAATTTTATCGCCTAGGCCGTCAATATCCATTGCCTTGCGTGAGGCAAAGTGTTTGATCGCTTCTTTACGCTGAGCCAGACAAATAAGCCCGCCGGTGCAGCGTGCGACCGCTTCACCCTCAATGCGGGTCACGGCTGACTCACAGACCGGACAGGCGTCGGGAAACACAATCGGTTTCGCCTGCGCCGGACGCCGGCTTTCCACGACGCCAACCACTTGTGGGATCACATCACCCGCACGGCGAATGACCACAGTATCGCCAATGTGCACGCCTAAACGTTCTATTTCATCACCGTTATGTAAGGTCGCGTTGCTCACCGTCACGCCCCCGACAAAAACAGGTTCAAGCTTCGCCACTGGGGTGATAGCGCCCGTGCGGCCAACTTGAAATTCAACATCGTTGAGGCGGGTGATTTCTTCTTGTGCCGGAAATTTATAGGCAATCGCCCAGCGTGGTGCCCGTGCAACAAATCCGAGCGTTTCTTGGCTGGCTATCTTGTCCACTTTGATCACCACCCCATCAATTTCATAGGGCAGATCATCACGGCGAGCCAAGATATCTTGGTAGTAGGCTTTAACGCCCTCAAGCCCCGACACTTGTTTTACTTCTGGGCTCAGGGCAAGCCCCCATTTTTTAAGCCTATTTAAGCGCTCGCTCTGCCCTTCTCCGAACGGTGTCGACATCACGCCCACCGCATAGGCATAAAAGCTCAGCGGTCGATTGGCGGCGACTTTCGAGTCAAGTTGACGCAGGCTACCCGCCGCAGCGTTCCGTGGGTTAGCGAAGGTTTTATCGCCACGCTTTAACGCTGCCTCATTAAGCGCTTCAAAACCTGCTTTCGGCATAAACACTTCGCCACGCACTTCTAAACGCTCAGGCCAATCCCCTGCTTGCAAGGTCAATGGGACATTGCGAATCGTTTTTACATTGTGCGTAATGTTCTCGCCCGTGGTCCCATCGCCTCGCGTCGCGGCCTGCACCAATACACCGTTTTCATAAATCAGGCTGACAGCCAAGCCATCAAGCTTTGGTTCACAGGTATAGGTGACGGGTTCAGTGTTACCGAGTCTGTCTTTGACTCGGCGCTCAAAATCGACGAGATCATCATCACTGAACGCGTTACCAAGCGACAACATCGCCAGCTCATGGGTAACGGTTTCAAAAGCGCTCAGTGGCGCGCCGCCTACACGCTGGCTAGGCGAATCTGACGTCACCCATTCAGGATGCTCAGCTTCAATGGCCAGCAACGTTTGCATCAAACGATCGTATTCGGCATCGGGCAGCTCAGGACTGTCTTCAACGTAATAACGGTAGGCGTGATAGTTGAGCTGATGCTTAATGTCATCAAGTTGTTGTTTACTGTAAGCCATGGTTTGGTTCGTCGTATCAGCAGAGTTGCGGACAAGTATATCGATAAATCGCCAACAGCGGGAGCCATGTCCCGCTGTCCGTCTAAGCAATCATCAATCGGTGTTAAGCGCGTTACGAGGCGTTGAAGGCTTTCACTCGCTCACGGTATTCATCAAGGCGTGATGGTGTCATCATTGAGCGGGCATCATCTAATACCAATCCACCCAACTCATCCGCAATTTGTTGTGCCGTTTGCAGCATCAATTTAAAGTTTTGCTCTGGCTCACCGTAGCAAGGTAGCGTCATAAAAAAGCTGATCCCTGGCGTTTCAAAGCTCTCTGAGTGACTCACATCAAAGGTGCCGGGCTTGACCATATTCGCGACGCTGAATAGAACCTTACCACTGCCAGATAAGTCTGAATGACGATGATAAATCCCCATATCACCAAAGCGCAGTCCATATTGCTCAAGGGTCGGAATTAAGTCCAAACCACTAAATACCGCATTATTATTGGCATGCACGTGTAAGACTAATACTTCGGTATCGTCGGGCTCATCGGCTTGGGTTGCCGTTTTTTCTGACCCACGCTCGTGGCTTTCATGCTCATCAACCTCAGCTTGAGTCGCCTCGTCGGTATGCATTGTTTCCGCTTCTGGTTGCGCGGAGGCGATATTGGCAGCTTCTGTCTCTCCTGTCTCGTCGCCATCATTGGAGGCAATCGACGCAGAGGCAAAGCTAGGATCATCATCGGTTGCCGACATTGACGGGTAAAGCGTTTGTTCTGAGTCAGACGCCACCTGAGTGTCACCGGCAAATAGAGGATCAACATCAGGCTTGTCGCCGAAGCTGACAGCAGGCTCCTGACGCGCGGGCTTTTCATTGCCATGCTTAGTATTGCTGACCACTCTCACCGCACCAATACCGTCTTGGTCAAACTTTTGCGCGTCGTTATCGTCTTCCAGTTTTCCCAAGGGCTTTTCGCCGAACTTGGTCGTCTTTTCTTTCTTGTTTGTCCAGAGACCATGCAAAAGCAAAGCTGCAATTGCTAATGCTCCCAAAACAATCAGTACAAGGCGCAATTCCTGCATCATTGATTCTCAAATCTATCTATGTTCAGCGTTTTGATTAGCTTATGTCACAACGCCGACAGCTTTGCAAACGTTAGTGGAATCATAAGCGGGGCCCGATGGCTGACGCAATGCGTTAATGGTCAACTTAGTTAACTGTATCAAAAGTTGGGAAGAATTTAACGAATCGAGACACACAAATCCGTAAACTTTCCCATTATGGGGTCATTGTCATCGCCATGGCTCCCCCCATACTATAACCGCAAACCGTCAGTCGATACCGTAAACCGTCAGTCGATACCGTAAACCATCAAGGAGAAACAATGAACAACGCGACACGCCCTCGTCCTCAAAGCGGCGCGGGCTACCTTTTTCAGGGGTTTTCATTAATGATGACACCCGGATTACGCCGCTTTGTGATCATTCCGATCCTCGTGAATGTGCTGCTACTCGGCGGGGCGTTTATCTATTTACTCTCACAATTTAGTGAATGGCTCGATCACTGGATGGCTATGCTACCTGAGTGGTTATCCTGGCTCTCGTTTGTGATTTGGCCTTTGGTCGTGATTGCGATTTTAGTGGTGTTCTCCTACGCATTCAGTACTCTCGCTAACTGGATTGCGGCGCCATTCAACGGCTTATTGTCTGAGCATCTGGAAGCGAAACTCACCGGTGCCCCCGCGCCCGACGATGGGATCACGGGACTTATCAAGGATGTACCGCGTGTTATGAAGCGCGAGTGGCAAAAGCTAACCTATTACATACCCAAAGCACTCGGATTATTGTTATTGCTTTGGATCCCCGCCATTGGCCAAACCTTAGGCCCTGTGCTTTGGTTTTTATTTAGCGCTTGGATGATGGCCATTCAGTATTGCGACTACCCGTTCGATAACCATAAGGTCGCTTTCCCAACCATGCGCGATACTCTCAAACAACAGCGAGGCACCTCGTTGAGCTTTGGCGCAGTCGTCATGTTGTTTACGATGACACCTTTACTGAATCTCATCGTCATGCCTGCCGCAGTATGTGGTGCAACCGCCATGTGGGTCGATCGCCATAAAGAGCAGTTGGGGCGTAATTAGCGCCCTTTACGCTTTCACACTCACAATAAGATATAACCAACCGATCCTTTCAAAAACAGGCATTAGCGATATGCTTGGAGCAGTGATTTAAATCGGTGTCATGAAGGAACGATACAATGGGCAAGATTTACGAAGACAATACGCAAACAATTGGCCATACCCCACTGGTACGCCTAAACCGTGTTGCTAAGCCGAATGTGTTAGCAAAAGTAGAAGCACGTAACCCAAGCTTTAGTGTGAAGTGCCGCATCGGTGCCAACATGATCTGGGATGCGGAAAAAAAAGGCACCCTGAAACCAGGCATTGAGCTGATTGAACCTACGAGTGGTAATACCGGGGTTGCGCTGGCTTATGTTGCCGCAGCGCGCGGGTATAAATTGACGCTTACCATGCCAGAGTCGATGAGCCTTGAGCGTCGTAAGCTACTTAAAGCGATGGGCGCGACATTGGTGCTCACCGAAGCGCCTAAAGGGATGAAAGGCGCAATTGCGAAAGCAGAGGAAATCATGGCGCAAGCGCCTGGTAAATATCTTATGCTCCAGCAGTTCGACAACCCAGCCAACCCAGAAATTCACGAAAAGACCACAGGCCCTGAGATCTGGGAAGATACTGACGGTGAAATCGATGTGTTTGTTGCCGGTGTCGGCACCGGGGGGACACTGACCGGTGTGAGCCGCTATATCAAAAACACGCAAGGGAAAGCCATTACCACCGTCGCAGTGGAGCCCGCGGAGTCACCCGTGATTGCTCAAACAATTGCTGGTCAAGACGTACAACCGGCCCCTCATAAAATTCAGGGCATCGGCGCCGGCTTTGTCCCAAAAAACTTGGATATTAAGTTGGTTGATCAGGTCGTTTCTGTGAGCTCAGATGAAGCGATTGCCATGGCACGCCGTTTGATGGAAGAAGAAGGTATCCTAGGTGGGATCTCATCAGGCGCAGCCGTTGTCGCCGCGAACAAAATTGCCGAGCTCCCCGAGTTTGCGAATAAGACGATTGTCACAATTTTACCAAGTGCCGCCGAGCGTTATCTCAGTTCGCCACTATTTGCTGGCATGTTCACTGAGCTGGAAACAGAGCAGTAACAGCAGGTTAGCAATCTTCAACTGGTTTCTTCCCACAACAAAGGCCCAAATTGGGCCTTTTTTGTTTGATTTTTATATTAAGCTTTAGTAAAACACAGCAACATTTTTATTTTCCGCATCAAAATAAAAGCCTTTGAGGCGAGTGAGTGGAAGGTCAAAAATGAGAGAAAGATGACATGAAATTGACATGGATTAAGCTATCTGGTCGATTTCTTGGTTAGGTTAGCGTCAACGGATAGCGAAATCGCCCGTTAGCGGTTAAGCTAACCTTATATTTAATACATAGATTTAAAAAAATACAGAAACGGGGTGAATCATGTATCAGAAGCAAGTTGAAATTAGTGCAGAAAACGGCCTACACACTCGTCCAGCGGCGCAGTTCGTCAAAGAAGCAAAAAGCTATGACGCTGACATCACTGTTGAGTCAAACGGTAAGAGCGCGAGCGCGAAAAGCCTATTTAAACTGCAAACCCTTGGCTTGACCAAAGGCACCAAGGTGACTATCTCTGCTGAAGGTGCGCAAGCACAACAAGCCGTTGATCACCTGGTAAAACTGATGGACGAGCTGGAGTAATCCGGCTCTTTTTCTATCGGTTTTAAGTTGGATAAACGTAAGGTAAAGCTATGATTTCAGGCATCCTGGCATCACCTGGTATTGCTTTTGGTAAAGCACTGCTGTTGCAAGAAGAAGACGTTGTCATCAATAAAGATAAGATTGATGCGTCTCGAATTGAAAAAGAAATTCAGCGCGTATTGGATGCTCGCGAACAGTCTAAGACGCAACTCGAAGCGATCAAAGACAAAGCAAGGGAAACCTTCGGCGAAGAGAAAGAAGCGATCTTCGAAGGTCACATCATGCTGCTAGAAGATGAAGAGCTGGAAGACGAGATTGTCAGCTTCATCAAATCTAACCATGCCACTGCAGATCATGCGATTTACGCTGTGATTGAAGAGCAGGCGGTGACGCTTGAATCTCTGGATGATGATTATCTGAAAGAGCGTGCGGCAGATATCCGTGATATTGGTTCTCGTTTTGTTAAAAACGCACTCGGCATCAACATGGTGTCTCTGAGCGCGATCAACGAAGAAGTGATCCTGGTTGCGAATGATCTGACGCCTTCAGAAACAGCACAGGTTGACCTGAATTATGTGCTCGGTTTTATCACCGATATCGGTGGTCGCACCTCGCACTCGTCGATCATGGCACGCTCGTTAGAGCTTCCAGCGATTGTGGGCACTAACAATGCCACCGCCAATGTTAAAAACGGTGACATGTTGGTGCTTGATGCGATTAACAACCAAATTGTCGTTAATCCTTCTGACGACGAGCTCAACAAGTTTAAAGCGATTCGTGATCAACACATCGCGGAAAAAGCCGAGCTCGCGAAGCTCAAAGACTTACCTGCTATCACATTAGACGGCCACCACGTCGAAGTGTGCGGCAACGTGGGCACAGTAAAAGACTGTGACGGTGTGAACCGTAACGGTGGTGAAGGTGTGGGTCTTTATCGCACTGAGTTCTTGTTCATGGACCGTGACTCGCTCCCTACTGAAGAAGAGCAATATCAAGCGTATAAGGCGGTCGCAAAAGCGATTGATGGTCACCCAGTGATCATTCGCACCATGGACATTGGCGGTGACAAAGATCTGCCTTATATGGATCTGCCTGAAGAAATGAACCCATTCTTGGGCTGGCGAGCCGTCCGTATCAGTCTTGACCGTCGCGAAATTCTCCGCGATCAGCTACGTGCGATTCTACGCGCATCGGCACACGGTAAAATTCGTGTCATGTTCCCGATGATTATTTCTGTCGAAGAAATCCGCGAGCTAAAAGAAGCGATTGAAACCTACAAAGCAGAGCTACGCCAAGAAGGCCTCGACTTTGATGCTGATCTTGAAATCGGTGTAATGGTTGAGACACCGGCCGCGGCTGCAATCGCTCACCACCTCGCGAAAGAAGTGGAATTTTTCAGCATCGGCACTAACGATTTGACCCAATACACCTTAGCGGTCGATCGTGGTAATGAGCTTATTTCGCACCTGTACAATCCACTGTCTCCTGCAGTACTAACGGTTATCAAGCAAGTGATTGATGCCTCACATGCTGAAGGAAAATGGACGGGGATGTGCGGAGAGCTTGCAGGTGATGAGAAAGCAACGTTACTATTGATGGGAATGGGTTTGGATGAGTTCAGCATGAGTGCCATTTCTATCCCTCGCATCAAGAAGATTATCCGTAATGCCAACTTTGCTGATGTGAAAGCGATGGCCGACACAGCGCTCACTTTGCCAACTGCGGCAGAAATCGAGGCCTATGTCGAAAAATTTATTGCGGAAAAAACCGCTTGCTAATATACAATCAGCAAAGAATTACTGCTTAGGAGCAACACTATGGGTCTGTTCGACAAACTGAAGAAGTTGGTGTCTGAAGACAGCAACGACGCTAGTGCTATTGAAATTATCGCCCCATTGTCGGGTGAGATCGTCAACATCGAAGACGTGCCTGACGTTGTGTTTGCTGAGAAAATCGTCGGTGATGGTGTTGCGATTAAGCCATCTGGTGACAAAATGGTAGCGCCAGTAAACGGCACTATCGGTAAGATTTTCGAAACCAACCACGCTTTCTCAATTGAGTCAGACGATGGCGTCGAGCTTTTTGTTCACTTTGGTATCGACACCGTCGAGCTGAAAGGCGAAGGCTTCAAGCGCATTGCCGAAGAAGGTCAAACGGTTAAAGCCGGTGATACCGTGATTGAATTTGATTTAGCGACACTCGAAGAGAAAGCGAAATCAACACTGACACCTGTTGTGATCTCGAATATGGATGAGATCAAAGAGTTGACCAAACTATCAGGTGCCGTCACTGTGGGTGAAACCCCAGTATTACGCGTCACCAAGTAATAAACCGTCTCTGGTTTAGACAAACGCAGCCAATTGGCTGCGTTTTTTTTAAGCCATCGCTCGGCCATCACTCGTAAACTGAAAAAAGAAGCGTTTGACGCGTCGGCTTCTTGCCCAATAAAGGCTTGCCCAAGCTAGCCAAAGGCCGTGTAAAGCAAGCAGCCAATCAAACTGCCCCCCAGTGACGATGAACGTTTGCCAGACTTGATAAGCTTCCCATAGCCATAATAGCCAAACCCACCAATAGCCAATGTGCCAGTGTTGTCTTAGCCATTCAGGCGCTCTGTCGCAGTTACCGACTAATAACAACAACCCGAGCGGCACCACGCCAATTGCCAAGCTTATATAAAACGCCTTTAACTCAGGATAAACCAGCGCGAGCAACTCACTACCCTGCTCTCTACTCACGCCAGCCATTGCCAATAGCCACCACGCGCGGCTTAATAACAGTAGACACAACACGGCAATCTGCGGTGCCTTGATATACCCTTTGTCGTCGAAGTGATGAAATGTATCCATAAGCTTATTGATTGAGAAGTCACATATTTACCATGGCGACATGCAATAAAAACTGCAAGCCTAAAAGTAAAATTTGTTATCCTTGGGTGGAGTTATTTATTAAGCGTTACATGGAGCCCTTATGGCCAAAGCCAAAGCCAACGCGACGATTTCGCCAGAAACGCAACAAGACGCCATGCGCGTTGCGAAAGCCACGCAAAAACCGGGACAAACAAAAGCGCAGACCAAACTGATTGCACAAGGGATTGAAAAAGGGATTGCCCAATATAAAAAGGAACAAAAAGCAAAAGCACGCGAGCAGGATAAAGCACGAAAAAGACAACAAAATAAACCATCAAGCGCCGCGCCTGTAAAAGCATCTCAAGCCCCGGTCAATGATCTTACCCCCGCTGAACCTGGGTTAGATAAAAGCTACAGCAGTCTCCCATGGCTTTTACTTGTGATAAGCTGGATAGGGTTCATTGGCTATATATTGGTGAGGGCGTAATGTGGAAGCGACTGATAACGGTTATAGGGATCATCACTTTGGCTGGCTGCAGCAAAGGAGAAACGATGGCTAAACATCCGCCAGTGACGGCCTGTGGCGATAGTCCCAACTGTGTGTCCACGGCAGATACCCGAGAAAAATTCCAGCTGGCACCGCTTTATATCGCCAACGACAACGTGACGTTTTCAGCCATTGTCGCGCATATCGCCGCCATGCCTCGTGCTGAGGTCGTCACCTCGCAAGATAATTACGCACACTTACGCTTCACCACTAAGGTGCTGCGCTTTGTGGATGATGTTGAAGTCTCGCTTGAGGGCAACCAACTCGCCCTTCGCTCCGCATCTCGGATTGGCTACTATGACTTTGGCGCTAACCGTCAACGTGCCGAAGTCATTCGCCAACGTTTAACCGACGCTGAGCTTATCACGCCTTAGGCGAGCAGCTAGTTGATATAAGAGCGAATATCGCGCTTTTTATCTTCGACCCAATCACGGCGGAACGGTCCCCAGTCTTTAAGCTGGTAGTAACCATCGTTATGACGCTTTCCATCTTGGATAAAAGTCATATCAATACCGAGCCCAGACAGTGATTTCAATACATCTTGGATCGTACGACGGGGCCAGCCTGTCGCCTCGATAAGGCGTGGCACATTTGGGCGTTCCATTTCTTCTACCAACACGGCAAGATAGAGACGCCGGGCGAATACCGGGTTTAGTTCCATATGAACCTCCAACAGTTACGAATGTTCCCATTATTCATGCCGCCTGCGAAGAGGCTTTGCGTTTGATCAAAAGGCCATCAAATCGACGTGCTGCAGACTCATTTAGTGGCACATTTCACACGCTTCATCCCTTATCGCATCGCCAAACGGCCCCTTCCCCACTATTGCGTTCAATGTTGAGCGATGTCACTCTTAATTGTCCGTAAATAATGATGATAACGACCATGACAACTGTATTTGGCATTAAAAACTGCGACACCCTAAAAAAAGCCCTTAAATGGTTGGATAACCAAGGCATTAACTATCAGTATCACGATTACCGCAAGACGGGGTTAGATGCCGAGATGTTACAGACCTTTGTTGCCGAATTAGGGTGGGAGCCTTTGATTAACAAGCGTGGCACCACTTATCGCCAGCTAAGTGACGAACAAAAAGCCAGTTTAGACCAACCCCGTGCGATTGCGATCATGTTAGACAATCCAGCGATCATTAAACGCCCTTTACTCGTACACGAAGGGAAGTACTATCTTGGCTTTAAAGAGAGCCAATACGCTGAGATTTTCGCGTAATGTAAGCACTTATTTACTGTTGCTGTAAGGAAACTCCAATGACTGATACTGCTACGCTGGCTTTGGCAAAAGACTTGATCAATCGTGAGTCGGTCACACCGGAAGACGCGGGTTGCCAAGCTCAAATGATTGCTCGATTAGAAGCCCTGGGCTTTACGATTGAAACCATGGTGTTTGACGATACCACCAACCTTTGGGCGCGACGGGGCACTGATGGGCCGCTCTTCACGTTTGCGGGCCACACCGATGTCGTCCCCGCTGGCCCGCGCGATCAATGGCATACGCCGCCATTTGAAGCCACTGTCATTGACGATCACCTTCATGGACGTGGCGCCGCGGACATGAAGGGCTCACTCGCCGCCATGGTTGTGGCTGTTGAGCGCTTTATTGCCGAGCATCCAGACCACTCGGGTTCACTCGCGTTTCTGATCACGTCGGATGAAGAAGGACCCTTTATTAATGGCACCACCCGCGTCGTCGATACGCTGATGGCTCGAAATGAGAAAATCGACATGTGTATTGTCGGTGAACCCTCAAGTACGAATCACGTCGGTGATGTGGTCAAAAACGGTCGTCGCGGCTCCATCACTGGCGATTTGTACGTTAAAGGAGTACAAGGCCATGTCGCCTATCCGCACCTTGCAAGTAATCCTGTCCATCAGGCCATGCCAGCGCTAACAGAGTTAGTGCAAACAGTGTGGGATAATGGCAATGCTTTTTTTCCACCGACAAGCTTTCAAATCCCAAATATTGAGGCAGGTACCGGCGCAGCCAATGTGGTCCCGGGTGAGTGTCATGCGCAATTTAACTTCCGCTTTAGTACCGAGCTAGATAGTGAAACCATCAAACAGCGAGTTTATTCTATTCTGGACGCGCACGGGCTCGACTACACCTTAGAATGGACCCACAGTGGCGACCCGTTTTTGACCGATGAAGGTACCTTGCTTGATGCAGTTGTGGCCGCGGTTGAAGAGGTGAATCATCAAACGCCGCAATTACTGACAACCGGTGGCACCTCCGATGGTCGTTTTATCGCCCAGATGGGCGCTCAAGTGATTGAGCTGGGTCCGGTCAATGCCACGATTCATAAGGTCAATGAGTGTGTGAGTATTCCTGACTTGGAAAAGCTGACCGACATGTACCAAAAAGTGCTGGAAAAGGCGCTACCGTGAGCCTACGCGCAGCACAGTTGACTGGGCAAGACGCTTCAGCCCTTCAACCAATGAACGCGCAACCTGGGGCGCCCTGTTTGCATCAGGATGTGTTATCTGACGTCGCCGCCTTACAAAAGGCGGCGAGTCGTGCTGGGTTCGCGTTGAGAGTCGCCAGTGGTTATCGCGCTTTTGAACGCCAGTTGGCGATCTGGAATGGTAAATTTAACGGCGATCTGCCTGTCCTTGATGCTCACAGCCAACCGATGGATATGACCCGCTTATCAGACCAAGAGCGGGTTCACGCGATCTTGCGCTGGTCGGCGTTACCCGGTGCCAGCCGACATCATTGGGGAACAGACATGGATGTGTATGATAAACAGTCTCTTATCCCCGATCAGCCGCTGGCTTTAACCCCACCCGAATACGACAGCGGCCCGCAAGCGGCCTTTTCTTCTTGGCTACATGCCAATGTATCAGCATTTGGTTTCTTTCTTCCTTATGCGAGATACCAAGGCGGGGTTGCCAGAGAGCCATGGCATATCAGCCATATTGCCACCAGTGCGTCAATGTTATCCGCTTTCTCTCAGGATATGCTCGCGGCTGCGATCACCCATGCGCCGATTTGTGGGAAAGACGCTATCCTCGGCCAATTAGATTGGATATATTCAACTTACGTCACCAACTTATGCGAGGTGGAAAGATGGAATGGCTAACCAATCCTTATGTGATTATTACCATTGTGGTCGCCGTGGTCGTGAGTAACATCATGGCGCTCAAATACACCGCCAACGCCAAGTTTGGGCTTAAATACAAAGACAAGCCTGATAAGCATCAACGTTCAGCGTCTGACGATGACGCACAAGCACAGTCAGATCAAGACAACGCTCCGCACCATCAACGTGATGACCAATAAGCGCTTGGCTGACTCTTCGTTGCTACAGCGACCTGGTTTGTTGAACAAGTCAATGGAACCATTCACCCAAGTTTACGCTCTGCTCCTATGAAGACCCAACCAAAGCAAACACATTGGACGAGATCGCAGTAACGTGCATGATGACAAACTTAATATCTATTATGATAAACGTGTTCCATTTTGATAAAATTTTTAGGGATTAATAGGCTGTGGTATCAGCCTTTTTATTTTTCTATAGAAAGCGAGGGAGTGATAAAATTTACTCGAAGTCTCACTAATATCAAGGCCTTCAGAGCAATTCACTAACTCGAGCATCTTTCATTTTGTCTATCTCCCAGGCTGTCTTTCATTAGCATTGGCTCAGGTTCTCGCGTTGACAGTATTTTTACTCGGGGGTATATTTCTTTTCGCATTAATTTACGGTTTATGCTTATAAATGAATAGTGCAGTTCATTAACTTTAATCTGTATAGTACGTCTTTAGGATCTAAATAGCATGAATAAAAAAAGTCTGTGTAAAAAATGGTGTCTTTTGTTAGTGGCGAGCTTGTTTGCTAATGCTTCATTTGCGCAAGATTGGCTAGAGGGTGTTTATATCAATCAAGACAAAGATTCTCTTATGGAAGAAGTGATTTTCTGTCAAGGTGGTAAAGCATATGCAGGTATGTCGCCTAGAAAGTATGAAATGACAACGAAGAACGATGAAAAGCTCGTTGTGCTAAAGTCAAACGGCGTATTTACTTTTAAAGTATCTGCTGATAACAAAGAACTGTTCCCTGTCGATGATTTCACCAAAAACTGGTTTACAGAAAAAACACTTCTTTTAGATAGTAATCGAACAGATACTTGTAAATAGAAGAGATCATCGTAGTTCCGGTGAGGTATTGTTCAGAATTCTGTGTCATTTCGTTCAACTATACTAAAAAGGGATGACACATGACCAAACCAACAGCCGATATAGATGCCGCCTTGCAAGCTTTGCGTGAAGATAAAGACCTCACCAGTAAAGATGGCATTTTAACACTACCGACGTTGTTTCCTAAATCATTGAATTTATCACTCTAGCGAGGCGTTGTTGAACAAATCATTCACCTAGCGCACTGTTCCCAGAGGAATAAATCCTATCGCTCAACTCGGTAACTAACAGGCATACTGAGTCTTATGACTTTGTTCATCGCTTTCACGTTGGTCAATGCTTCGCCAACTTGTGCATCGTAAATCTCAATTACGATGCAGATATCAAAGCAAAATGAAAACAGAACCGGGATGCAATGATCTGTTAGAGAGATCAAGTCTGACTGATATTAACGGATCAGTGATGAGTCAATAAAAGTGATTCTGTGATGATCTGGTCAGCAGAACTTTCTCCTTGTGCCTGTCAGATTTTAGGAGCAGATCCAAAAACAGTAAAAAATAAGAAACCAATTGATTTGTTATATGTGATGATGATTATCTTGGTCCTCATAAAAAAGATAAAGGTTTCAATGTATTACCGTATTTTCAAGTCATTGCCTGTTGTCGCTGTGTTAGTAGCAACCAGTGGATTCAGTGCTCACGCAGAGTCGATTTATCCGTATAAAACAGCTGAACAAAATGTCATTTATCAACGATTCAGTAATCGTCCGGCACAGCCGTTAGCAAATGCCAAAGCCGCAGATTTTCAGTTGTTGTATAAAGGGCAGGACATTGCTGTCGGCTACTCCTCCGGCAATTATTATTGTAATGCAGAGCAGTTACCTACCGGGCTGGATACGGACTCTGCACGTATCATAGGCAGTTTCCTTGTAACAAATGTAGGGTCATTCGCTTTGTGTAAGCAAACTGTAGATATCGACCTGGAGCATTTTCAGGCTCTGAATCATCCGTTTTACCGAAATGGGAATACAATTTTACTGATTAGCGGCAAGGTACTGAAAGGCGCAGACGGTAAAACATTTAAGAGTGCCTACGGGCACGGATATGATGCAAAAAATTATTTCTATGTAGCGGAAAAAACGGTCAAAATACCCTATCAACATCAGGTGAAAATTTCTGAAGACTGTCGAGGTTGGGCTACGATTGATGGGAAAAGCTATTACTCCGGCGAGCTACGCAATGATGTGGATGCATCTAGTTTTAAATGCCTGAGTTTTAATGCTGCCGCAGATAAAAAAGGGTTTCTGATTGCAGGGAAGCGGAGTCTGGAATTTCCTGCTGACGTTGACATGAAAGCGCTTAAAGTGCTTGAAGGTAATTTTGTTTCGGATGGTCATTATGTCTGGTTTGCCGGTATTGAACCTTACTCATTTAAGGGTATTTCGGCGAAAACAGTGAAAGTGAACGGAACGACCATTTCTGATGGAAAGCAGAGCTGGCAGTGCGAAACTTATCACTCCAGTGGGCAGCCAATGTGTCAGAAAACTCAATAATGCAATCATCGGTTTATCTTCACTTTTCTGGAAGTACATTAACCAGCGAGGCCTCATTTGGCCTCGCTGAAGTCAATATTCCACAGCAGTACATCTGACAGAACTGAAATAGCGTTGTGATTGCCCGTGGTAATGGCCCCATACCGCTTGCTCGCCCCGCCAGACGATATCACCTTGCTCATTACACAGCTCTTGCGGTGTGCCCGCGTGGTCGGTCACGATGTAATGCAGTTCGCTGCCTTGCTCATGGTGGGTCACTTGCGCCATCGGGCGGAAGCTGCCGGGCTCGTAGAGGTATTCGGTTTGCTGTAGAACTTGCCCATCAGCCGTGGCCTGTTGTTGCTGCACAATGTGCGCGCCGTCCCACAGGTAGTGAGTCTGTGTTTGGCTGTGCGCACATTCTTTGGCGATACGTCGCCCAAAGGGGTCGTAGCGGTAGCGATACCGCGTGCCAGCTAAACTGGGTTACTCAGTCCTCAGCTGACACTACGTGATTACAACGTACAAACTGGCGAAATATCGGCCAACGTGAAAGCGATGAACGAAGCCATAAAACTCGGCATGTCTATCAGTCATCGCGCTGGGTACTATGAATAACCACCCTTAGGATCAGTGCATTAGGTGACTGATTTGACCACCAACGCCTTTAGAGGTGTCGGAGGCACAGGGCTACAGACACCTTATGTTTAAGACTGCAAAACCATATAAACGCGCTTAGTAGTTTTTTCCCCAAAAAAATAGATCGCGTTTCCAGCAAAAAGAGAGTAGTCATCAATGTAAGAATCCCTAATACCGCTAGATTTTTCAAAATCTTCTATTTTTTGCTTGGGGGCACAGGAAAGCTTGGAAAAATACAGATCTGTTGAGGTTTGAAATAAAAAATCGATTTTTTTTCCGTCTAGTGTTGTCGGAGATTCGTCCTCAATAATCCAGTTAGGTGTCCCTCCTATAAAACCAAAAGCATTATCCGCTTCACTACGAAAAATCAAGGGTTTATACTCTATTATTTCTTTGTACTCATCTTTTACTTTACAAGATTTAAAATCTGATACGATAACTTTAAAGTAGTTTTGATTGAATTGCTGACAGTCGCTTCTAACATCATAGTTGGATCGATTATATTCAATCATTTCTGGAATAATATTTTCAGGATCATAGTCATCAGTCACGCAAAAAATAGAAATCAGCTGCCCTGCCCACTCATGAGTATCTGGCATTAGTATCTGGAAGAAAAAAGTCATCTGGCTCTTGGTCTTAGGGTGTTTAGGTATCTGAACACCATCTGGTAACATTGGTTTCCCACCTATATATGAGCTTGATAACTCCTGCGATGAAGAATACGATATATACATAGATTACCTCTAGTTAATAAATCTGCGGTGCATTTTTGTACCATCTTCAAATACTGCTGTGTAATCTAAAGATGCTGGCCTAGTAGATAAGCCTTCATAATTGGCTTTCAATGTTAATTTAGCAGATTGTCCTGTCTGGATAATACGCTCGGCTATAGTTTTTTCCATGACTCTGAACTGGCCTCTATTTACCCTAGGAGCCTGAGGGAATATATTATCTGTCTCCGTTCCCGTTCCGCCTAGTTTGCTTCCCAAAGCGTAGCCAGCATCGTCATTATGATTACCGATAGAGCGTGCATAATCCCTCGTTTTTTGGTTTGTTGGCGTACCTGTATTAATGTCTTCTGGGGAAACTTCAGAATCCCACTGTGTAATTCTACCTTGAGAATCTTTTTTTATTGTCGGACATTTCGCCAGCCCCAACGGATCCACCCACTCTAGTGGGTTGACAACATAGGCCTGCGGCCTTAATCCACCCGCAAACCCTATTGGGTCGGGGCTAAGATACTGGCCACTGTCTGCATCGTAATAACGGTTTACGTTATAGTAAAGGCCCGATTCCGAGTCTTCGATTTGCCCTTGGTAGCGAAGGTCACACTGTATGCTGTCGTTGGCCGCTTCTTCGCGTCGTTGCCAGTGCCGTTGTGATTGCCCGTGGTAATGGCCCCATAGCGCTTGCTCTCCCCGCCAGACAATATCACCTTGTTCATTACACAGCTCTTGCGGTGTGCCCGCGTGGTCGGTCACGATGTAATGCAGTTCGCTACCTTGATTATGGTGGGTCACTTGCGCCATCGGGCGGAAGCTGCCGGGCTCGTAGAGGTATTCGGTTTGTTGCAACACCTGCCCATCAGCCGTGGCCTGTTGCTGCTGCACGATGTGCGCGCCGTCCCACAGGTAGTGGGTTTGTGTGTCGCTGTGCGCACATTCTTTGGCGATGCGTCGCCCAAACGGGTCGTAGCGGTAGCGATACCGCGTACCGTTGGGCAGTTCAATGTGGGTTAAGGGCGTCTAGTACACGCCCTCCGCGGTCATGGCAGCGTATTTGGTACTGCACGCAGTGTATTGGAGGCATCATAAAAGTGGACACCTCCGGTGCAGAATTGGAGCGTGACGCTGCCGCAGCTAATCAGCAACGTCGAAGATCGACTGGATGATCACATATACCTATGAAAAATTGGCTGACACAGAATTATGAACACCCTCAATGACACAAAACTATGAATACTCTAATACCCTTGTTATCTCAAATAG
>NZ_MUFI01000014.1:0-65367 GCF_001996265.1 Salinivibrio sp. MA440 | reverse complement strand
GGTTAAAACCATTCAAGATATAAATGATGAGTTATTGAAGTTCAATAGCATATTAGCTGGCCGAGATGATGCCATGTTGAATAGGGCTGGATTCACAGCCTATGATTACAATACCTTTATGCACAACCCTAAAAATGATAAATATTGTGCCTTAAACCATTGGCATTCAAGCTCGAGCAATACGTTAAAATCAATTTTTAATGATAAGGAATGTTATTCAGTAAATAATAACCCTCCTTTTTATAGGATATCAATCACTAGTAATTTCTCATCAAGAATAGGTGGGGTGATTAGTAGCTTCGAGCCAAGAAGAGGGACAACTGCATCTTATCAAGGTTTAATTGATGCTGCATATATGGCTTATTCTATTTCTAACCCGAACCCGCGGCAATTGATTATAATATTGTCTGATGGAAAAGATTATCCGTACAGGCAGGAGAATAGAATGAGTTCTCTCGTCAACTTAGGTCTGTGCGATAATATAATAAAAAAACTCGAATCAAGAGAGTCTAAAAAAGCTAATGGTCAAACAGAGAGTGTTAAAGCTAGAATAGCAATGATCGCTTTTGGTTATGAAGTGTCTAACGATATTGGGTTAACTAAGTGTGTTAAAAAAAATAATGTCTTTAAGGCAGATAATTTCGTGGAAATAAAAAATAAAATCCTCGAGCTTATTACTGAAGAAATCGGCCATCTCGCCCCATAACAAGGAGCATTCAATGATTAAATGGATCAAAATTGCACTCGTACTGAGCCTTCCCAATATCGTGTGGGCGAATGACGCCTTATTTGATACCTACTGCGTCATGCAAGAAGGGGCGGCACGTTATCAGGTGACGACCGGTGAGGGCGTCATCGCGCGCACCTATCAGGATAATAAACTACTCGCGGTTGTCCCCCAAACCACCGCCAATCACCAGTGGCTGGTCGCACAAATTGATGAACTTGATGTGTCGCCACAGTGTGCCAGTTTTATTAAAAGTCATGCTTACTGGCAGCAAGCGCCCAATTCGCCGGTAGCGCGTGTGCATTTTGACTTCGATACGTCGCGTGTCTCTTCCCAAGGCCAAGCGATTTTGCAACGCTTAGCGCAGACGTTAGCAAAGCACCCATCACAGATCTCGGTCACCGGCCATACCGATAATATCGGCCGCGCACACTATAATCAGCAATTGTCACAACAACGAGCGGACGCCGTTGTCCCCTTTATTTCGTCGGATGATGGCAACACAGTGACGCTAAGCGGCCAAGGTGAAACACGGCCTGCTGCTGCCAATCACACCGAGCAAGGGCGTACTATTAATCGCCGCGCTGATATTCGTATTAGCCAATAACATGTGAATAAAAAACGCGCCACCGGAGCAATCCGTGGCGCGTTTTTTTGTTTGACGATGTTTTGATCTTCGCGCTACTGACGCAGTATCACTGATGCAGCGTCACTGACGAAGCGCTTTCGCCGCTGCAACCATGTTTTCTAATGCCGGGATAACCTCATCCCATTGGCGGGTTTTTAGGCCGCAATCTGGGTTCACCCACAATCTTTCTGCAGGAATACGGGCGGCGGCTTTTTCCATTAACCCAACAATTTGCGCTTGGCTTGGCGTATTGGGGGAGTGAATGTCATACACGCCAGGGCCAATGTCATTGGGATAGTCAAAGTGATCAAATGCGTCCAACAGTTCCATATCCGAGCGAGAGGTCTCTATGGTGATCACGTCGGCGTCCATATCCGCGATGGATGCGATGATATCGTTAAACTCGGAATAACACATATGGGTATGGATTTGCGTCTCGTCACTCACGCCGTTGGCGGCAATTTTAAACGCGTTGATTGCCCAATCGAGGTAATTTTGCCACTCACTGCGACGCAGCGGTAAACCTTCACGCAGCGCCGCTTCATCTATTTGAATGATTTGAGTGCCAGCTTTCTCAAGATCCTGCACTTCTTGGCGGATCGCCAGCGCCAGTTGGTTACAGGTCTGTGATCGTGGCTGATCATCACGCACAAATGACCAATTAAGAATGGTGACCGGTCCGGTAAGCATGCCTTTCAGCGGCTTATCCGTCAGAGATTGCGCGTACTGGGTCCATTCCACTGTCATTGCTTTAGGGCGTTCAATATCACCAAACAAAATCGGCGGCTTCACGCAGCGAGAGCCATACGATTGCACCCAGCCAAACTGACTGAACACATACCCATCCAGCTGTTCGCCAAAGTACTCCACCATATCATTACGCTCAGCCTCACCATGCACTAACACATCGAGCCCTAACGCTTCTTGCTTTTCCACCGCATGGGCGATCTCTTTGCGCATAATGTCTTGATAAGTGGCGGCATCAATGTCGCCCTTCTTGTATTGCAAGCGCGTTTGGCGAATGGCACTGGTTTGTGGAAATGAGCCTATGGTGGTGGTCGGGAAGCGTGGCAGGTTGAGCTGCTCGTGTTGCAAGCGAATGCGCTCTACAAACGGACGCTGCCGTGTCCCTAATTGTGGTGTAATTGCTGCTAATGCGGCTTGCACCTTAGGGTTGTGTACGCGTGGTGATTGCTGACGGCTTTCTATTGCCTCACGGTTATTGTCCAGCGCGGGCTGAACGGTTTGACGGCCGTGATTAAGGGCGCGCGCGAGTACATCCAGCTCCTCTAGCTTTTGATACGCAAAGGCAAGCCAGTTTTTTACCTCAGGATCGAGCTTTTGTTCGCTCGCCAAATCGACCGGCACATGAAGCAAAGAGCAAGACGGCGCGAGCCAGAGGCGATCCCCCAGAGATTGATGAATCGGTTCGAGCCATTCTAACGTGGCATCAAGGTTAGTTTTCCAAACATTACGACCATTAATTACACCCAGAGACAGGACGTGTTGATCGCTAAGCACTTCACGGTATGCATCCACATCCCCTCGGCCACGAATAGCATCCAAGTGCCAGCCGTCAACGGGCAACGATTGCGCCAATGGACGATTTTCAGCTTGCTCGCCGAAGTAGCTCGCCAGCAATAACTTGACCTTGGTTTGGCTTAATGCACGATACGCGGTTTTTAGCGCCGTCTGCCATTCAGGCGCGAGCTCCGTGACTAAGATCGGTTCATCGATTTGGACCCACTCAATGCCTTTTTCTGCCAGTTTGCTCAGCAGTGTTTGATACACGGGCAAGAGCTTATCGAGCAGATCCAGTTTGTTCGATGTATCTTTTTCTTTGCCCAGCCAAAGGTAAGTCACGGGGCCGACTAAAACTGGCTTGGTGTTTATACCGGTTATTTTGGCTTCTTCTATTTGCGTCAATAGATTTTCAGCATGAAGACTAAACGTTGTTTGCACGGTAAATTCTGGCACGATGTAGTGATAATTGGTATCGAACCATTTGGTCATTTCACCGGCATGCACGCACTGGCAAGCACTATCGTTTGCCGAGCGGCCACGAGCGACGCGGAAGTAGTTATCCAGGGTGTTATCTTGATGGGCAGCCACACGGTCAGGGACATTGCCGACTAAAAAGCTGGTGTCGAGTACATGGTCATAAAATGAAAAGTCGCCAACGGGAGCGATGTCGAGTTCACTTTGTTGTTGCCAGTGACTGCGGCGCAGATCTTTCGCAAGATCGGTTAAGTCTTGTTGGGATGATTCACCACGCCAGTAACGCTCGAGTGCAAATTTAAGTTCGCGCTGGGCGCCGATACGTGGAAAGCCGAGATTATGAATTTTAGCCATCTATACGTCCTCCTTTTTGATTGAATTCAGCATAGGGCTTTCTCGTTATGAACTAAAATGGCATTATTTCATCAGTCAATGAATTTTAGTCATGGAATAGACATGTTAGAACGTCACCACCTTCATATTTTGCGAGCGATCAAAGAGCAAGGGTCGCTTACCGCAGCCGCAGAGACGCTTTATCTCACCCAGTCCGCGATTAGCCATGCGATGAAAAAGCTAGAAAGCCAGCTCGGGATTAGCTTGTGGCAAAAATCCGGACGGCAGCTTCATTTCACGCGAGCGGGTGAGTACTTGCTTACGCTGTCTGAGCGTATGCTTCCTCAGTTCGAGCACGCTGAACAGCAGCTTAAACAATTTGCTCAAGGCCAGCGCGGTACATTGCGCATCGGCATGGAGTGTCACCCTTGTTATCAGTGGTTGCTCAAGGTGGTTGAGCCTTTCTTACATCAATGGCCGGATGTGGATGTTGACGTCAAACAAAAGTTCCAATTCGGTGGTTTAGGTGCATTGTTTGGCCATGAGGTTGATGTGCTCGTCACACCCGATCCCTTACTTAAACCAGGCATAGAATACGTATCCGTGTTTGATTACGAACAGGTGCTGGTGGCGAGCGGACGAAGTGCACTCGCGGCGTTTGACCATGTTGATCCTCAGCAAGTAACACAGGAAGTGCTGATTACCTACCCTGTTGATCAATCGCGTCTAGATGTCTTTACCCAGTTTTTGGCGCCGGCGCACTGTGCACCGCGCAAACACAAAACCATAGAAACAACCGATATCATGCTGCAAATGGTTGCCGCTGAGCGCGGGATCGCGGCACTCCCCAAATGGCTGGCTTTGGAATATCAACAGCGTTTAAACCTACATATTATTCGCATGGGCAAAACAGGCATTCATAAATCGATCCATTTGGGTGTACGCGAGGGACAAAGAGATGATTACATCCAAGACTTCATCGAAAAAGCCAGTTCAACCGTAATGCATCGATGTGACTAAGAGATAAAACACTCAATCCCGTTAATAGTGACATTTAAGAGCATACTTTAAGGGCATGGTTTGAGAGCATAGTTTCGCGCCGTTTCAAACACCCACCTATACTTACGTATTGTCTCAATTTTGAGCCGTACAAAGTGCACATTTCGGCGTAAAATTGCTTTCGAAGAAGTCTAATTCCTTAGATAATGCAAGTGATAGACTTTGAATGCACCTCACATTTTTTATGGATAAAGAGTCCCGGCTATGAAATCAATCTCGCTCTCTCGCAATGTAAACGTCGAAAGTATCCAGGGAAATGGTGTACTGCTTGTCAATGGCACGCCAATGACAGTGACCGAAGGTACGTCTTTTCCGTCTGGAACCGAGCTGGTTCTACCAGATAACAGTGAGGCTGTTATTGTACTTAGCGACGGAACATTACTCGCCGTTGAGGCTCAGGGAGAGCAGTCCGGCGCCGTGCTCGATGGATTGCCGCAAGATGTTCAAGATGAAATAGCCGAGATTCAGCAACAAATCCTTGATGGTGAAGGTGAGATCACCATTGAAGATGACCAAGCGACCGCCGCTGGTGGTGACGCTCCAGCCGGCAGTGGCTCATGGAGTTATGTCAATGTTGAGCGTGATGGAAGCGAGACCATTGCAAGCTCAGGATTTGATACTGATTCGCTTGCAACCAACAACGGGGCGATTGGTAGCGATGCAGAAGGAGGAGCGGGGCTTGCGATTGACACCACCGCTCCCGGAATCCCTGGCGTGACCATTGTTAATGATGCTAACAACGATGGCATTATTAGTGGGCAAGAGCTTGGTGATGGGATCCAGGTAATGATCGATCTGTCCGATACAGGTGCTAATCCGGGCGATGTATTAACCGTAAATGGTCAAACCTCGGCGATTACCGAGCAAAATATCATAGACGGCACCGTCACCATCACACTGCCAGACACTCCTGCAGACGGAGAAACATTAACCGTAGAAGCCACCATTACCGACACCTCCGGCAACACCTCCGCGCCGGGGAGTGATCAAGCTGAGGTTGATACTAGCGCTGAGGCCGGCACGGTCAGCGTGAACAACATCACCGACGATAACGTGATCAACGCGCAAGAAGCGGGCGAGATTATCACGGTCACCGGTACGGCGACAGGTGGCGACATCAGCGAAGGCGATGTGGTGACCATGACCATCAACGGCGAAGACTACACCACCACCGTGGATGAAAACGGCGAGTGGAGTGTAGACGTGGCCGGCAGCGACCTGGCGGCGGACACTGAGTTCGAGGTGGTCGTTAGCTCGTCGGATGACGCGGGCAATACGGTAGAGAGCACCGCGACCTCCACGCACACGCTCGACACCCAGGCGGGTGAGGACAACAGCGCGCCGACGGTCACCATCACCGAAGACGCCAACAATGATGGCGTGATCAGCAGTGACGAGCTCGATGGCCAGGTCGACGTCAACGTCGACTTGCCAGCGGGTGCCGTGGCCGGTGACACCATCAGCGTCAGCGATGGCACCACCACCAACGACATCGTGTTGGCCGACACCGACATCAGCAACGGCAGCGTCGCGACCTCGTTCGATGCGCCAGCGGAAGGTGAAACCCTCACCGTGACAGCGGTGCTGGAAGACCAGTTCGGCAACACCTCGGCAGAAGGCAGCGACAGCGCCGTGCTCGACACCACACCTACAATAACTATTGTTTCTGAAGTGACTGTTTCTGAAGAAGGACTGGCAGGCGGTATTGAGGATTCATTGCCATCTGGGACGGATACAACGAATAGTGTTTCAGGTTCTGGTCAATTTACCGTAACAGGCGGTTCAGGAGATATGACCGTCGCACTTGCCGGCGGCAGCGGATTGACCTCAAACGGTGAAACGGTAGCTTGGACCTGGGATGCATCTACAAACCGTTTGTTGGGTCATACAAATGCGACAGATCCTGTCATAACTGTCACGCTCAATGAGCCAATGAGCGGAAGTCTTGAATGGACTTATGATGTCGAGCTACATAGCCCTCTGGATCATCCGGACACAGAGATGGAAGACACATTGTCGCTTCCTATTAGTGTCGTCGTAAACGATGATAACCGTACTGACTTGAGTAAGCCGTTAAGTGTCACTATTGAGGATGACAGCCCCGAAACTATAGCGGTAGAGGTTGTACCGGTCGAGTTGCAGGATATTCCCGATGTGCTGATAGGCAAAGTCTCGTTCACAGGGCAAGGCTCGGGAGACCGTCTCACCCTTGATGATGTTACGGTGACTGCCCTCGGGTTTGCGAATGACTACAACACTCAACTTGAATACGACAAAGTTAATTTATCGTCTGATGGTATTGGTGTTGATAGTGGTTCTTCGTCTACTCCTTGGCCATGGCCAAGTAATCCTGACGAACACGGTCATCCGTTGTCCAATGAGATCGAATATCGCATCACGGAAACAGGCCAAGGTGTGTCTGAGCAGCTCATTTTCTCATTAAATGGCAAAGTGGCTTACGGCGCTCAAATTGAGTTCTCAAAAATGTATGGCGGAGAGCTCGAGTCTGGTATTGCACGCTTCTATCGAGATGGCGAACTGGTCGCTGAAAGAGAATTCACGTCCGATGAGACAAGCGGTGACTTCGCGAAGAACTTCGATATTCAAGAAGGTGGTTTTGACATAATCACCATTGAAGCGACTGATAATGGAAACCGTAGTAGCCAAGACAATAGTGACCTAACTGTCAAGTCGATTACCTTCACAGGCGCATCGGACCAACAAGCAATTGCTGTGGCTGATGGCACATTGCAGTATCATGCGGGGGCTGATGGACTAGGTGCTGTCATACTTGACGGTGTTGAAGGTGGCTTGCGCACTGAGCAAGGTTTAGCGATCACAACTGAACTCGATGGTAATAACCGACTTATTGCAACTGATGAAAACGGTGCATTGGTCTTTGAAGTTCAGCTGACCCCAGCAACAGGAAAGTGGGAGTTTTACCAATATCAAGATATGCAGACACCAGACGGTGATGCTGATATCGACTTTTCATACAATGTTGTAGATGGTGATGGTGATTCCGCGTCCGGTGAGTTTTCTGTGCAACTGGCAAGCGTGCCGGAACCACAAAACCACTCAATAGAAACCGGTGATGGTGTTGATCAAATTGATATGCTTAGTAGCGCTGGCGTCGGTTGGTTATCGCTAAACGTCGGTTTAAGCGGGTCTGAAAAAGTTGTCATTAATGACGAAAACTTCAGCATTAATGGGCCAGAGGTTCATTGGATGTCAGAATTTGAGTCAGATTGGCAAACAACAGATAACCATTATATTGATGCCGGGGATGGAAATGATCAGGTTCGTGGTGGAGAAGGTGATGATATTATCGTCGGTGGCCGTGGCAGCGATATGCTTACCGGTTCTGAGGGGGCAGATACCTTCTCCTGGTCAATGGATGATGTGAATTCACAAAATGGTCATGAATACACCGACACGGTCAGTGATTTCTCCGCTGAGGACACTCTAAATCTAAATGATCTGTTCAAAGGTGATGAGGTGAATGGAGACTTTAGTCGCTTTAGTGTCACCATGAATGATACGAAGCCTTATGATGATTCGGTGAATGTGACGCTGAAGTTTGACTATGACAAAAAAGAGGACGCGGATCAGACAATTGAACTTACCAATGTCAAGTTAGAAGGCGGTCAAGTGGTGCTTAACACGCTGATTGAAGGTGAGAAAGGCTCTTTGACCATCAATGATAATGGTGATGGCACCATATCGGTATCCTCCGACATGACAGCCCTCGATGATATTGAGATCGATACAGACTGGTAATCACCCTCAGGCAGCGGCTATCATGTCGCTGCCTTTTGTTTTCGGTCAAAAGAGAGATGTAAGTGACTGACCCTTCAAATAATAATCAATCGGTGCAGTGGCGAATCGCAGCGGGCGAACAGCCCACCGACGATCCCTTGCTAGATTGTTTGGTATTGCTGACCGAACACTATGGCACCCCCTGCTCGGGGGATGCGTTAGTTGCGGGCTTGCCGATGACCAATGCGCTACTCACGCCCGATATGTTTCCACAAGCGGCAGGGCGCGCCGGTTTGGCCGCACGCTTGTCACGTCGCAACCTGGATAACTTAGGACCGTTACTGCTCCCTTGCGTGTTACTGTTAGCAGATCAAAAAGCCTGTGTGCTGCGTGAAATTGATAATGAGGCAGGCACTGCCCTGATTCAGTTGCCCGAAAATGGCGGCGAGCAAACCATGCAGCTTGAAGCCCTTGAGGCGATGTATGTCGGATATTGCTTTTTTATTAAGCGCCAGTACCGCGGTGATCAGTCGGTCGATTTACACCTGCACGACAATAAAATCCACTGGTTTTGGCAAACGGTCAAAGACGCTGCGCCTATTTATCGCGATGCGTTGCTCGCCTCCGTGTTGGTGAACCTCTTTGCTTTAGTGTCGCCGCTGTTCGTAATGAACGTCTATGACAAGATCGTTCCTAATTTGGCGTTTGAATCCTTGTGGGTGTTAGCTAGCGGCGCCACCTTGGCCTACTGTTTTGACTTTATTATGCGCAAGTTGCGCTCCTACATGATTGATATGGCCGGGAAGAAAGTCGATATTATTGTTTCGTCTCGATTGTTTGCACGGCTGATGGGTACGCCGCTGGCCAATCGTGGCGGCAGTGTGGGGGCCACGGCCAAACAGTTGGGTGAGTTCGACTCTGTGCGAGACATGCTCACCTCGGCTACTATCACCACCTTGGTTGATTTGCCGTTTGCGGTTTTCTTTATCACGATTATTTATCTAGTCGCGGGCGATCTGGCCATGGTGCCGGTCGTGGCTGGGTTACTGATCTTGGGCTACACCATCTCGGTCCAGCCCAAATTGCGCGCAGCGATTGAAGAGAGTAATAAATACGCGTCTGAGCGCCATGGCCATCTCATTGAAAGTTTATCGGCGTTGGAAGGCATCAAAGCCAATGGCGCCGAAGGCATCGTGCAGCGCAGTTGGCAGCAAATGACCGCGCACACGGCGAATTGGAACTTTAAAGTCAAACAAATCACCAATAACGTTTCTTACATTGCCACTTTCATCACCCAGATGATGGCGATCGCCGTGGTGATCCTGGGGGTGTACCGGGTGGCGGACGGCGATATCTCCATGGGGGGGATCATCGCGGCAGTGATGCTTTCCAGCCGAGCGGTATCACCCATGGCGCAAATGGCGAGCTTGCTCAACCGTTGGAATCAAACCAGCACCTCGCTGCGCCAACTGAATGCGATGATGGAGCAAGAGGATGAGTTTGCTGATAAAGGGCACCTTGTCAGTCGTAAACGCCTTAAAGGTGAACTCAGTGCCGATAACTTGGCCTTTAATTATCCAGAGACGGAAAAACCGGCGCTTTATCCATTGAATTTTCGCGTTCAGCCGGGTGAAGTAATCGCCATCTTAGGTAAAAATGGCTCGGGTAAAACCACGTTACTCAAACTGTTAGCCGGCCTTTTTCAGCCCAACCAAGGCAGTTTACGGTTTGATGGCGTCGATAGCCGTCAAATCCATCCTTCAGATTTGCGTCGCAACGTGGGCTATTTGGCACAAGATGTGACGCTGTTTCATGGCACTATTCGCGAAAACATTATGTTTGGTACGCGCCAAGTCACTGAGCACCAGCTGATGCGCGCCGTGCAGCTGTCAGGCGTGAGTTTGTTTACCGCGCAAGACCATGAAGGCCTAGATAAACAGGTGGGAGAGCGTGGCGAACGCCTTTCTCGCGGTCAGAGGCAGGCGGTGTCTTTAGCACGGGCGTTGCTTAATGAGCCGCCTGTGCTGGTGATGGATGAACCGACGGCGAGTTTAGACGCACACGCTGAAAACCAATTTATTAAAGCCATGGAAGTGGCGGCCAAATCACGAACACTGGTGATGGTGACCCATAACATGTCACTGCTCAACCTCGCGCAGCGGGTGATTGTGATGGACAAAGGACGCATTGTGATGGATGGTCCGCGCGACAAAGTCCTCAGTAAGCTCAACAAAGGAAATGCGTCATGAGCAAGGTCGTTAAAAAGGCCAGCCAACCCGCTGATCTCGACATGATTGACGATGTTTATGGCGCGATGATGACAGATACCCCGCTCAAGTACCGTGCGGTGGTTTGGGTTGCCTTGCTGCTGATTGCAAGCTTTATTGTATGGGCCGCGGTGGCGGAGCTGGATCGGGTCACTCGGGGCAGTGGTAAAGTCATTCCTCCTTCTCATGTCCAGCTGATCCAAAGCCTAGATGGTGGCATTTTGCAGGCGATGTATGTTGATGAAGGGCAATTGGTTGAAAAAGGGATGCCTCTCGCGCGTATTGATGCCACCCGCTTTCGTTCTGATCTGGCTCAGCAAGAGCAAGAAATTGACAGTTTGCGGGCTTCGGTCACGCGCATGTACAGTGAACTTGATAGTGTCATTCTGCAGCCACCTAGCCAGCCATGGCAGCAACAAATTGAGATTGTGCCGCGTCCCATCAGTTTTCCTGACTCACTCACCAGCCGTAAACCCCAGTTAATTGCACGGCAAAATTCGGAATATCGGAGCCGACTGGACAGTCTGCGCAATCAACTGGAGATTCAGGGACAACAAATCGTTCAGAAACGTCAAGCGTTAGAAGAAGTGGGCTCCAAGATAAAAACGCTGACTAACTCGTTATCGATTATGGATCGTGAGATCAATATCACACGTCCTTTAGTAAAAAAGAAGATTGTCTCAGAAGTGGAGCTTCTCAAACTGGAAAGACAGATCAATGATATGCAGGGTGAGCTGACCAACTTAAAACTGTCGCGGCCTAAAATTAAAGCAGCGTTAGATGAATCTATCTTAAAACGCCGTGAGGCTGCTTTGCAGTTTATTGGTGAGACACGGGCCAAGCTGAGTGAAAGCGAGGCACGGCTGTCTCGACTCACAGAGGCGACCGTCGGGGCACAAGACAAAGTGAACAAAGCCGTCATTACTTCACCTGTCGATGGCACGGTGAAAACGGTGCACATCAACACATTGGGTGGTGTCGTGGGCCCCGGGGAAGATGTGATAGAAATTGTACCCACTGAAGATCAGCTGCTCGTACAAGTGAAAATTTTGCCCAAAGACATTGCATTTTTACATCCTGGGTTACCGGCCGTTGTAAAAGTCACCGCGTATGACTTTACCCGCTATGGCGGGCTAGACGGTAAAGTGGAGCACATTAGTGCCGATACCACGCAGGATGAAGAAGGGAATAGCTTTTACCTCGTGCGAATCAGGACTGAGGCATCGCACTTAACGCGGGATGATGGCACGCCGATGCCGATTATTCCTGGCATGCTGACCTCGGTTGATATTATTACCGGCAAGCGCACGGTGTTGGATTATCTTCTCAATCCTATTTTACGGGCAAAAGAAAACGCACTACGCGAGCGCTAAATAATCACAACAAGGAGAAACAAGATGCCGACCCTTTCGCATCTGTGTCATAAAACGCGCATAACGGCTATCGCGCTAGCCATGAGCTTGATTTCACCCGTTGCAATATCGCAAACATTGGAGCAAGCGGTGGCTCGCTCACTCGAGTCTCATCCACAAATACGTGAAGCCTTTGCGCGCTATAAAGCGCGTGAGCAATCTATAGACCAAGCCAAAGCCGGTTATTATCCCACACTGGATGCGACCGCTGGTGTGGGGCAGGAATGGACGGACTCACCAGGCACTCGCCGTGATACCAGCACGGATGATGAAGTAGACCTAACTCGTCGTGAGCTTGGGTTATCATTACGCCAAATGCTTTTTGATGGCTTTCGTACCCAACATGAAGTGGCGCGGACACAAAACGAAGCCACGGCCGAGCAGTGGGGCTTGATTGCCACCGCAGAAGATAAAGCGTTGGAAGTGTCACGTATTTATCTGGATGTGCTCGTAGCTGAAGAGATTGTGATCCTGGCAGAAAAAAACCTAGATAACCATCAGGAAATCTACGATGCGATTGAAGAAAGCAATCAAGGTGGATTTGCCAAAGCCAGCGACTTGTCTCAGGTGACAGGACGCTTAGCGCGTGCGAACGCAAACTTAATGTCGGCGCGTAATAACCTCGCCGATGCGCGTAGTGCTTTTATGAAGGTCGTCGGTATCGCACCTGAGGATTTACACTTACCCAGCCCCGATGCCGCGATGCTGCCGCAGTCGCTGGATACTACCTTGGATATGGCGTTAGATAACCATCCGCGTTTGCAATCTGCACAAGCAGATATTGCGGCGGCGAATGCAGCCCGTGATGGCTCTCGTGCCGCGTATTTACCGACCATCAACGTAGAAGTCGATGCTAATTGGAACGAAAACATTGGTGGCGAAGACGGTGCGGGTCCGCCAGATGTCGGTGGCGAGAATAATAATATCCAAGCCATGGTACGCATGCGCTACAACTTATTTAATGGTGGTGCCGATCGTGCCCGAGAGCGACAAACGGCTTATCAAACCATCGAGGCGCGAGAAGTTAATGAGATGACCCATCGCCAAGTGGTTGAAGGGGCCACTTTAGCCTGGAACGCGCGAACCTATCTTGAACAGCAGCGTGACTTTATGCGCCAACATGTCGAAGCCGCTACCGATACCCGAGATGCCTATCGCGAAGAGTTTCGCCTCAATGCGCGGACGCTTTTGGATGTATTGGACTCGCAAAATGAGTTGTTTGAAACACGCCGTGAATACCTAAGTAAAGAAGCCGATGAGCGGTATGCACAATATCGAATATTAAACGCTACTGGGCAATTACTGGCCTCACTAAGAATCGATACGCCTGCAAGCTGGGACACGGCATCGCTGTACAGTGAGGGGAGTGAATAATGAAGCAGTTGAGTTTACTTCTTTTTACCGGGCTCATGATCAGTGGCTGTGCGCCACAGTCGGTTGATCCCATGGAAACGAAGATCATACAAAGCCGTGACCTCACCGATCAAGACAAAGATGGTGTAATTGCCGCGCGCGATCAGTGTAACGCGACGCTTGAACAAGCTCGGGTCAATAATGAAGGATGCCCGCAAGAGCGAATAGAAACCGCATCGTTCGAGCTGAATGTCCAATTTGCTACGGATTCGGCCCAGGTTCGTGAGAGTCAGTATGGTGATATCCGTGATCTTGCCGAATTTATGCGCCGTTATCCTAAGGCGTCGGTACTCATTGAAGGTCATGCTAGTAAAGTGGGTGCGGCGAGCTACAATTTAGCGTTGTCACAGCGACGCGCAGAGGCGATTGCGGACGTGCTCGTTAATCAGTTTTACCTTGACCGCAGTCGTGTTAGCGCGCGAGGCTTCGGTGAGACACGCCCATTAATCGATGCTGAGACAGACAGAGCCAATGAAACAAATCGCCGAGTGGTCGCGACTGTTTCTGGCGAACACGGCATAACGGAGAAACGATGGACTATTTATTCATCGGAATCAGATTAGCGGCTACGCCAATGGTCACTTCGATAGTCATTGCACGTATCGGCTGGCGAGGCGCGCAATGACACTGCATCAACGTGTGCTTTCGTTTGTCGTCGCCGCTACTGTGGTCACTGTATTGGTGACCACAGCAGTGGTATTTCAGTTGAGCGCGGAGCAACGTAAACAACAGCAGCAGCAACAATCAAACTTACTCAGCAAGACGCTGGCTGAAGCGCTGCCCGCGGTACTTGAACAAAGTGATGGACAACGACTCACGCAGTTAGCTTCCCAGTTTATCAGTATGCCCCAAGTGAGTCAGATCACGATCGAGCCCATGCTATCTGGGGAACGCCAAGTATGGGAATCTGACCGCCCGGCAATGCATGTGCCGAATTGGTTTGCGACAGCGACGGGTTTAACGGTGAACACAACCTCCGTCTCGGTGAGCAACGGCTGGACACAGTTAGCGAAGCTGACCATGACGTTCGATCCTCATCAAGACATTGCTGAGTTATGGCAACGACTGGTGCGATTAGTCGGCTGGTTATTGGCTGCGGGTGTGGCCGTTATTGTCGCCGCGTCTTTTATGTTCCGTCGTGTTACCGTCCCTCTGGGGGAGCTCAGTCAGCGACTGACGTCGTTAGGACATGGTGATTTTCATCCGACACAAGTGTCAACCAGTGTGAGTGATTTATCGGCACTGCAAAACGCCTTTAATCTTGCCGGGCAACAAGTCGCACGGATGCAGCAATCACAACAAGACGAATTGGCACGCTTGCGCGATAAACTCATGGTTGATCCGGTATCACGCTTACCGAACCGTGGCTATTTTCAGCACCAGCTGCAAAGCTTTATCAACGATGAAGTCGGTTGCAGCTTAATTCTGTTAGAGGCGGATTGGTTATCACGTTTACGTGCGCGTTACGGATATCAATACCGGGATCAATGTTGGCGATTACTAGGAGAAGCGTTAACGCAGGAGAGCTTAGCCAGCACGCATCAAGTCGTGGCAAGGTTGAGTCATAATGAAATCGCGATCTTACTGGTTACCGATGAAGAGAAAGCATTACGGCGTTACTTACGCCAGTTATTACGGGTGATCAATCAAGAGCTAGAGAATATCTCGCTACCGGTCAATCAAGGCTTTCACTTAGGTATTACGCAAACGCGTACCGACGAGACGGTGAGCCTGATGGCGAAAGCGGATAATGCATTACAACACGCGAAGCGCCAAAACGAGGTTTACTTTTGGCCAACGGATGAACAAGTTGATAGCCGGACCCGAGAGCAATGGCGGCATGTTTTGCTTGATGCGTTGCACAAAAATCCATTAGCGCTTTATGCCCAACCGGTTCGTCATCGTGATAATCAATATAATTGGCATCAAGAGGTGTACGCACACCTTTGGGTGGACGATAGCTGGCTATCTGCGGGTCAGTTACTCAACCGTATTGAGATGTATGCATTAGGCGAAGAGTTTGATATTCACGTGCTAAATAGGGTGAGTGACTACCTTAATAAAAATCCTCACAGTGACAAGCTCGCGATCAATATCACCATCGAAAGTGTCCAAAGCCAAACATTCTATGATTGGTTAAGTCACTTTTTACTCAAAACCTATCTCGCCGATAAACTGGCGTTTGAAGTGTCAGAAAAAGCGGTGCATGCTGATCCTGAAGCTTGCAAGGCATTGTTTCGTTTAATCCGTGGTCAAGGCTTTGCCGTTGGGGTTGATCACTTTGGCCGTAATATGGATAACGTCGACTACATCAAAAATATCGAGCCTGATTATGTCAAATTGGATATCGGGTTTGGTCAGCAGTCGAGCGATGTGGATGATGTATTCATTCGCATGCTAGTCAATATTGCGCTGGGACGAGAGATCACTGTCATTGCCACCGGGATTGAACAATCAGAGCAGCACCAGTATTTTCATCAGTTAGGTTGTCAGGGCTATCAAGGCTATATTCTGCCACCGATCAGGTTAGATAGTGGTGAGCAGCCTTAGTTTCAATCGGCTACTTTTTGCATCACCCACGCATCTTCTCGTCGACCGTCGGCACACGCATAATAGTGTTTTCGGCGGCTGACGGGCTTAAAGCCATATTTTTGATACAAGACTTGCGCCGCGATGTTGCTTTCGCGTACCTCCAGCCAGATACTCTCCGCACCGGCTTCATTTAGGCGTTTGATCATCGCCTCAAGTAAAATACTTCCCCATCCTTGCCCTTGATAGGTGGGCTCAATCGCAATGTTCAATAATTCTCCCTCCCCGGCGACACAGCGCGCGTAAAAATACCCAATCAGTAATGCGTGTGGCTGCATTATATGAAGCCCATACGCGTGGTCAAAACGGCCAGTTGGTGCCGCCAGTTGGGTGTCTGACCAGGGGGAACTGTGGGCGCGCCGCTCGATTGCGCTGATGGCTGTGATGTCATCGTGCGCCAGCGGACAAAGATAATAATCAGTCATATTGGCAAATCTGCCGCCACAGATCGCGTTTGGCGGTTGGGTTATCGTGCATCTGCGCTAAGGGAATCGAATCTAAACGTCGTACGCCATCAATAATCACATCCGGTGTGTCAATATACCAGCACCAGGTTAAGCGATGTTCACCCAGTGCCGACAACGCTGCATGCGGTAATTGACGCGCCTGCTCGGGGCGCAATTTTATGCTCTTGAGTATATTGCCGAACAACCACGCATCTTTTTCACTGAGCGGCGTATCACAGACCAGCAATAATTGGCAGGCGTCTGGTAACTGAATAACTTCGTGCGTTTGGTCATAAATGGCTGGATGACGTAACTGCCAGACGTCTAGGCCCATCGCTTGTAAACGTTGAATGTCGGTTAACATCGTTTTGGCATCCGTATTAAGCGGTCGCGGCGGCTAATTGCTTATACCACCAGGTATCGTTGGTCTGTATCGGGGCAAACTCAGCGCGCGCCGCCTCAGCACTGGGCATTATTTTAAGCCGGGTATAGCCAAACTCAAAGAGGGTGGATTCCGCTTCGTCCAAGAGTGGCATTAAAAGGTCGGGATCTGGACTGTGCCATAACGCGATTTCTTGGCTGTTGTTATCCATTTGCGCATCAATCACCACAATATGGCCCTGTACCTCTCCCATATCGCTGGTCGCGAGCAACGACAGAGAAATAAGCCCGGCTTCACGCCATTGCTTGAGTTGGTCGGCTTGATAAGGACGCGTGATATCGTCGCGCCACCAACGATCCAGTTTAACCAAGTCGGCGGGCGCTTCTGAGCGAATAAGCATAAGACATACAGCGGTGAGTAAATGTTGTGGTCAGGATAACCGATTCCCGATCCGGTGCAATAGTGACAGTGAGTCTCGCACAGATTGTTACGCAGCTAAATGCATAAATAGCCGCCAAATTGTGCGATTTGGCAACATACTCTCGCTTTTTTACTGATTTTGAGTGCCTTTTCTCTTTTTACCGATAAATGTGCGGTATATAGTGAGAAAAGCTTGAACCTATGACGTGTGCCTCATAAAGTGCTACTGACAATGAAGTTAAAAGTGTCTAATATATGAGACGCTTGTCTCGATGATGATATAATCGAGCGTGATTACCCAATGTGAGCCCCCATGCCAATATCGTCGTTAAATGATTGGTTTTACTGCTTAACCGATAACAGTCCGTTCCTTTTTGCCATTCTAGATAGTACCGATCGCTACGTGTACGCTAACCCGCGCTATTGTGAGTTGGCGGGTCTTTCCTCTGTCTCGTTGAAGGGGCTTTGTGACAAAGACACGCTAGGCGAGGCGTTTTATCAAGCGGTAAAACCGCATTATGAGAAAGCAAGACGCGGGGATGGCGCGGAAGGAGAAGTGGTGATTGCGGATGAGTATCATAGCTCAAGCTTTCATTTCAGTGTGGCACCGCTTAAAAACTATAAGGATGAGCAAGGACAGCCTTGTGTTATTTTCCATGCAGTTGACACCTCGGAGCGTCAAATCTTAGCCAGTGCGCTGGAAGAAGCGGATGAAAAATATCATCGTTTAAGTTCGTTGATCGACGATGGCTGTTGCCTGGTGGAGGACGGTTGTATTCTCTCCGCGAACCCTGCTGCAGCGACCTTGCTAGGGGTGGCATCCGCAGACGACTTGCTCGGTGAGCCGGTGGCGAATTATTTAGCGCTTGCCGATCAAAACCATTCGGTGATAGAGCGCTTGGCGAGTGCCAATGATCGCGAGTGCATTGACGCATTGAGTAGTAAAAAAGGTGCGTCTGTGCGCCTTTCTCAGTCGCCGATTCAGGTATTAGGTAAACAAGCCACTATGTTGCGCTTACACGCGCCTTATACAGAGGTGAAGCGGCTGCAACTCGCACAACACGATGAAATAAGCAAAGTCGGCGAGCCGCAATGGGCCAATATCGATGCCTTGACAGGATTGTATAATCGCTATGGCTTTAGCAGTGAACTGGATAAACTGATCCGTGCGCAGACGCCTTTAGCCATGTTATATCTTGACGTGGATAATTTTAAAAACATCAATGACTCGCTAGGCCACCACGTGGGTGATCGGGTGTTGCAAGATATCGCACAACGTTTACGCGCACTGCTTTCCGCCGACACCATTATTGGTCATTTGGGGGGCGATGAATTTGCGGTGATCCTACCCAAACCTGCCACTGAAGACATGGTCGAGCAGTTAGCTGACAAGGTTGTTGGCGCGATTAGCCAGCCTTTTGAACTGCACTACTTTAGCAAATATTTGGCCTGTTCCCTGGGGATGGTGCGCTACCCTGAAGACGGCAAAGATGCCAGACAATTACTGCAAAATGCCGACACGGCAATGTATGAGGCGAAAGAGCAAGGCCGAAACCGTGTGGTTGAGTATAACGACAGTATGAGTAAAGAAGCGCGGATGCGTCTGTGGCTGGAAATTGAGCTGCAAAAAGCATTGCAAAGCAAAAGCCTAGAAGTCTGGTATCAGCCCAAAGTGAATGCGGGTGATTTTCGTATCAATGGCGCAGAGGCTTTGGTGCGCTGGAAGCACCCTGTAGAAGGTTACATCAGTCCAGGGCGTTTTATCCCTGTGGCTGAGCGCTGCGGCTTGATAGAGGCGCTTGGGCGCCATGTGATGCGGGAAGTGTTTCAAAATGTTCATCGTTGGCGGCAACAAGGATTATTACCGGGCCGGGTCGCGATCAATTTATCGCCAGAGCAATTTAGTAGCCCTAAGTTAATTGAACATATGGAAAAGCTATTAAAAGCAACCGGCGCCAATCCTGAAGATATTACCTTTGAACTTACCGAAAGCGCGGTAATGAGAAATGATGAGCACGCGCTGACCATGCTGAATGCGATTAAATCATTAGGGTTTGCGTTATCGATTGATGATTTCGGGACAGGGTACTCGTCGTTGTCCTATCTCGCGCGCTTTCCGCTTGATGAGCTCAAAATCGATCGCGCCTTTATCCATGAGATGGATGCGCTCAGTAAGCAGGTGACGCTGGTGGAAAGTATTATCCACCTTGGGCGAGCGATGGAGATGACGGTGGTGGCTGAGGGCGTCGAAACTCGCCAGCAAGCATCGGTGTTAACCAACTTACATTGCGACACCATTCAAGGCTATTACTTTCACTCTCCGATGCCGAAGCGAGAGTTTGAACAATTGCTACATAAAAATAAGCCGCAAAATCAACCGCCACAGCTATTAGCGCCCACCCACCCGTGATGATTATGTGTCAGTGAAAATAAAAAAGAGCAGGAAAACCTTGCTCTTTTTAGTGTGGCATATGGGTCGCAAGCATGGGCTATGGCTGACGGTAAGCCAGGCGGTTGAGTTCAAGTAGCGCGTAACGATGCTCAACAAATTGATAGACATTGCCTGACATGGCGAGCTTATAAAGCGCGACAGCGCGATCGTTATCGCCTTGATATTGGTACCGTTTGGCGAGATAAAAATACGCTTCACACAGGCGCTCTGCTAATTGTTGGTTATCTTTGCCCTGAGCGGCTAATTGTTCAAGCAACTCGCGCTCGCTGATCACCCCCAGATACATGTCTACCAGTTGCCAGCCCCAGCCGGTTGTCTCGGCGTTTGCTTTGCGGGTTAACAATGCTTGTTGAGCTTGGGATTCACCTTGCCAATCGCGCTCCACTAAATAAAGCCAAATCAGGCGATAAGGGTCGTCGCGATCTTCTTGGTAGTGATTTAGTAAGTCTTGATAGGCCAGACGATAGCGCCCGCCATAATACAGGGCAATACCGCGGTTACGTTCGGCATAACTATGGCTATCATCAAGCTCTAACGTTGAGTCAAACGCTTCGTAAGCCGCATCGTAATGGCCATTTTGAGTAAAATAGACACCGAGAATATTGAATACATCGGGTTGGTCAGGCTTTAAAGATAAAGATTGGTTGAAATCTAATCGTGCTAAGTCGCGCATGCCAAGATTATCGTGCATTAATCCACGTTCATAATGCAGTTGCGCACGTGCCTCGTCGCTTAAATCCTTTCGTGCGAGTAATTGATCGATGCGTGCCAAGTGGACTTCCTGTTGCAGTGTTGGCTGCAAGGGAACGGCCATCGGTGGGAAGGTCCACTGACTGCTACATCCTGTCAGCAACAATGACGCCATCATCAGCAATAACAGCGCCACATTGGTCAGTGGTTTATAAAAAACGGTCATGAAGGCGCATCTCCGTGTAAAAAAAAGGGGGCCTCAGCCCCCTTTATATCATGAATAACTCGATGACTCTAAGCGTCAGTACTTGGCGCTTGCTCCGCAGGTGCGGCGTCTTCTGAAGGCTTGTCTGAGCCTTTTTCAGATGAGGCCTCTTTCATGCTTAGGCGGATGCGTCCTTGGCGATCAACCTCGAGCACTTTGACGTCCACTTCTTGGCCAACTTCAAGATAATCGGTCACTTTCTCAACACGCTCATCGGCGATTTGAGAAATGTGAACCAGGCCATCTTTACCGCCAATCACAGAGACGAATGCACCGAAATCAACAATGCGCTGGACCTTACCGGTATAGATGCGGCCCACTTCCACTTCGGCAGTAAGCGCTTCGATACGAGAGATCGCATCTTTTGCCGCGTCGCCATCAGTAGCAGCAATTTTTACCGTACCATTGTCGTCGATTTCGATCGTAGTGCCGGTCTCTTCGGTCAGCTGACGGATCACCGCGCCGCCTTTACCAATCACATCACGGATCTTATCAGGATTGATGCTCATGGTATGGATACGAGGGGCAAACTCAGAGATATCATCACGGGCTGAACCAATCGCTTGATCCATGACATCCAAGATGTGCAGACGTGCTCCTTTTGCTTGGTTCAGGGCGATTTGCATGATCTCTTTGGTGATCCCTTCGATTTTAATGTCCATTTGTAGCGCAGTCACACCGTCGTCGGTACCGGCCACTTTAAAGTCCATATCACCGAGGTGATCTTCGTCACCCAAGATGTCCGAAAGAACAACAAACTCGTCGCCTTCTTTCACCAGACCCATGGCAATACCTGCAACGGATTTTTTCACCGGTACACCGGCATCCATCAGCGCAAGCGATGTACCACAGACAGATGCCATGGATGACGAACCGTTAGATTCGGTGATCTCAGACACCACACGCAATGTGTATGGGAAATCGTCCTGGCTTGGCATCACCGCAGCGATACCGCGTTTAGCGAGACGGCCATGGCCAATTTCACGGCGCTTTGGTGAGCCAACAAATCCAGTTTCACCCACACAGTATGGAGGGAAGTTGTAATGCAGCATGAAGCCTTCTTGGCGCTCACCCATGATCGAGTCAATAGTTTGCGCATCACGCTGGGTACCCAAGGTCGCCGTTACTAGCGCTTGCGTTTCACCACGGGTAAACAAGGCACTGCCGTGTGTACGTGGCAATACGCCGGTACGGACATCAAGGGCGCGAACCATGTCTTTTTCACGGCCATCAATGCGCGGTTCGCCGGCGATAATACGACCACGAACCACGGTTTTTTCTAGGTCGCCAAGCATGCCGAGGATTTCACGTTCATTGAGGCTTTCGTCTTCACTCAGCAAAGCGGCAACCACGTCTTGCTTCACCTGGCCAACTTGCTCGTAACGGGCCATTTTTTCAGTGATCTGGTATGCCTGAGCCAATGGACCTTGTGCCATTTCTGCCACACGGGTTTGTAGGGCAGCGTTAACTTCAGGTGCTTTCCAATCCCACTGAGGCGTGCCGACTTCAGCCGCGAACTCTTTAATGGCATTGATAGCGGTTTGCTGTTGCTCGTGACCAAACATCACGGCTTGCAGCATTTGCTCTTCGCTCAAGCGATCAGCTTCTGATTCAACCATCAGTACTGCGCCTTCTGTCCCTGCAACAACCAGGTCCAGCTTACTTTCGTCGAGTTGCGCTGGGCTTGGGTTAAGAACCAACTCGTCGTTGATATAACCTACGCGTGCCGAGCCAATCGGGCCGTTGAATGGGATGCCTGAAATCGCTAGGGCGGCAGAGGTACCCAGCATGGCGACAATGTCAGGGCTAACGGCTGGGTTAACAGACACAACCGTCGCAATGACTTGTACTTCGTTTTTGAACGAATCAGGGAAAAGCGGACGGATTGGGCGGTCAATTAAGCGTGCGGTGAGGGTTTCTGACTCAGATGGACGGCCTTCACGTTTGAAGAAACCACCTGGGATTTTACCTGCAGCGTATGTACGCTCTTGGTAGTTGACGGTCAGAGGGAAAAAGCTTTGGCCTTCGGCGGCTTCTTTTTTACCGACAACAGAGACGAATACCGAGGTATCGTCCATGCTGACCATGACGGCACCATTGGCTTGGCGTGCCATGACGCCCGTTTCCAATGTCACAGTATGATTGCCGTATTGGAATGTTTTTACGATTGGATTCACAGATTATTTCCTTGTTGCTGAGGGATAAACCCTTTGATTTATCTCACTAATTGTCGGCTTTCAGCTGTTCACCATCGCGACTAATGAAAGCACGCTGCGCGGATGGTTGATCTTGATGGGCAGTATGCTGTCAATAGTCGCGACCTAATGGTCGACGTTGTTGACTGTTTTACAGCTGAAAGTGGCGCTAATTATACACGTGCTTCACCAATAACGACACCACAGGGCCGTCAATTGACGACATTTGTGATGGATTTGGCAAGCAAACTTGACCCTAACGTGTGCAGATAACCGTGCCAAGTCAGATTTGTGAATTGAAGCTGGCTACAAGATCAGCGAAAATACGCCACCTTTGTGATTTACCTCCTCAGTTGGCGCTCGATTGCCGCCTGAATCAAACAAGAAGATAACCTGCTATGTCAAATACACCGCTGCAACAGGAAGTTGATAAACGACGCACCTTTGCGATTATCTCGCACCCGGATGCGGGTAAAACCACCATTACTGAAAAAGTGCTGTTGTTCGGACGTGCGATTCAAACAGCCGGCACGGTCAAAGGGCGCGGCTCTAACCAGCATGCCAAGTCAGATTGGATGGACATGGAAAAAGAGCGTGGGATCTCGGTGACCACCTCGGTGATGCAATTTCCTTACAACGACTGCTTGGTAAACCTGCTTGATACCCCAGGGCACGAGGATTTCTCGGAGGATACCTATCGAACATTGACGGCGGTTGACTCTTGTTTGATGGTCATTGATGCCGCGAAAGGGGTTGAGGACCGGACCCGTAAGCTGATGGAAGTGACTCGCCTTCGTGATACGCCGATCATCACCTTTATGAACAAATTGGATCGAGATATTCGCGATCCGATGGAGCTGCTTGATGAAGTCGAAAGTGAGCTCAATATTGCCTGTGCGCCAGTATCATGGCCAATTGGCTGCGGCAAAGGCTTCCAAGGTGTTTATCACATTCACCGTGATGAAAGCATTCTCTATCAGTCTGGTCAGGGGCATAAAATCCAGGATGCTCGTATCATCAAGGGCTTGGACAACCCTGAGCTGGATGACGCAATTGGCGCTGACATTGCGCAAGATTTGCGTGACGAGCTGGAGTTGGTGATGGGGGCCTCGCATGAATTTGATCGTGAGCTGTTCTTAAGCGGTGAGCTGACGCCGGTATTCTTTGGTACCGCACTGGGTAACTTCGGTGTGGATCATATGCTGGACGGCTTGACCGAGTGGGCGCCTAAGCCGATGGCGCGGTCAACTCATGATCGTGAAGTGAGTGCCGATGAAGATAAATTCTCAGGCTTTGTGTTTAAAATCCAAGCCAATATGGATCCACGTCACCGTGACCGTATTGCCTTTATGCGTATTGTCTCCGGTAAGTATCAGCAGGGAATGAAGCTGCGCCATGTACGTTTAGGTAAACAAATCAATATTTCTGATGCGGTGACCTTTATGGCAGGGGATCGGTCACGGGCTGAAGATGCGTTTGCCGGCGATATTATTGGCCTGCATAACCATGGCACCATTCAGATTGGCGATACCTTTACCCAAGGAGAAGATCTTAAATTTGCCGGGATCCCGAACTTTGCGCCTGAGCTATTCCGTCGCATTCGTCTCAAAGATCCATTGCGTCAAAAGCAACTATTGAAAGGCCTCATTCAGTTATCTGAAGAGGGCGCGGTACAGGTATTCCGCCCGATGCAGTCGAACGATCTAATTGTTGGCGCGGTCGGTGTCCTGCAGTTTGATATGGTGGTGGCGCGCTTGAAAGCCGAGTATAACGTTGACGCACTCTACGAGCCGATCAATGTCGCCACTGCGCGTTGGGTTGAGTGCAAGGATGAGAAGAAGCTGGATGAATTCCAGCGCAAAAATCAAGCTAATCTCGCGCTGGATGGCGGCGATAACCTGACCTATATCGCGCCGACGATGGTCAACCTCAACCTGACGCAAGAGCGTTTTCCAGACATTGATCTCAGAGCCACCCGTGAGCACTAAGTGATTTTGGCTTATGTCAAAGACATCGCAGTGAGGTAGGCAGAGCGTCTTGCCCCACTGTGAATGAGGGGTAAACCTTCTATAATGCCGTCTATATAGACGGCATTCTACTCTCGAGAGGACAGCGATGATGAAGGTGGTTTTGGCGGTTAAAGCATGATTGATACCCATTGTCACTTCGATTTTTCCCCTTTTAATCAGGCGCCGGATCAATACTGGCAAGCGGCGCGTGAGGTGGGCGTCACGCGCATGGTGGTACCGAGTGTCAATGAACAAAACTGGCCGGCGGTATTAGCGCTGACGGAACGTTTTGCTGAGATGTATGCTGGCTTGGGGTTACATCCATGTTTTCTCGATACGCACACAGACAACAGCCTCGCCGCATTAGAAGACGCGTTGGTATCACGGCCATTGTCCTGCGTGGCGGTCGGCGAAGCCGGTCTGGATTATTTTGTCGCGCACACTCCAGAGATGAAGCAGCGCCAGCACGCCTTACTTGATGGTCAGTTATGGCTTGCTCGCCGTTATGACTTACCCATTATTTTGCATAGCCGTCAATCTCATAACGACTTGCTGCGTCTGGTGAAAGCGTATCCTGGCGTGCGCGGTGTGCTGCATGCGTTTAGCGGTAGCGAGCAACAAGGCAAACAATTTATTGATGCTGGGCTAATGCTCGGCGTGGGGGGCACCGTCACCTATGAGCGGGCGAATAAAACGCGTCAAGCTATCGCGCGCTTACCGCTCAACCATTTGCTCTTGGAAACCGATGCTCCTGACATGCCGCTTGCGGGATATCAAGGAAAACCCAACACACCCGCCCAGGTATCTCGGGTGGTCGATGTGGTCACCGCGTTAAAAAGCTGTGATAGAGATCACCTGGTGGCTGAAACATCAGGCAATGCTGAAAGAATGTTTGGCTTTCACTAAGCGCGAACGTGCGTGAGACAAACGTTTGCGGTTGCATAAGCTCACAAAACTAGATCAAAGTCATACTTATTGATGCATTGCAAAATAGTTTTACAGCGAACTGTGATTGGAATATTACTTTAATGTGACTGCTCTGCGTATAATCCCTCCCCGGAAGCCAAATTCCACTCTGTCGAGACGCCAACTTTTTACTTTGAGGATGCCAATACTATGAGCCTGCTGATGAGCGTAATCGGGATGGTTGTACTGCTAGGAATAGCTGTTCTCCTTTCTGATAATCGCAAAGCCATTAACCTCCGTACCGTGGGTGGCGCATTTGCTATCCAACTCTTTTTCGGTGCTTTCGTACTGTATGTCGACGTAGGTCGTGACATTCTTTACGGCGCATCACAATACGTTGCCAACGTCATCGCATATGGTGACGAAGGGATCAGCTTCATCTTTGGTGGACTGGTTTCTGACAAAATGTTTGAACTGTTCGGCGGTGGCGGTTTCGTCTTCGCACTGAAAGTTCTGCCTGTTATCGTATTCTTCTCATCACTGATCAGTGTGCTTTACTACCTGGGTATTATGCAGGTTGTGATTAACGTACTCGGTGGTGGTTTGCAAAAAGCCTTGGGGACCTCGCGTGCCGAATCCATGTCTGCGACTGCGAACATCTTCGTGGGTCAAACAGAAGCGCCACTCGTGATTCGTCCCTTTGTCCCGCGCATGACCCAATCAGAGCTGTTTGCCGTGATGTGTGGTGGTCTTGCCTCTGTCGCCGGTGGTGTATTGGCCGGTTATGCGTCAATGGGTGTACCGCTTGAGTACTTGATTGCCGCTTCATTTATGGCGGCGCCTGGTGGTCTGTTGTTTGCTAAAATCATCAAGCCAGAAACGGAAGAGCCAGTTGAACAAATGGCCGATGCCACCGCAGAAGGCGTTGAAAAGCCAGCTAACGTCATCGATGCCGCTGCTGGTGGTGCCTCTTCAGGTATGCAACTGGCCCTGAACGTGGGTGCAATGCTACTTGCCTTTATCGGTTTGATTGCTCTTATCAACGGTATGCTAGGTGGTATCGGCGGTTGGTTTGGTTATCCAGACATTACGCTTGAGCTGATCCTGGGTTACTTGTTTGCCCCATTTGCGTTCCTTATCGGTGTGCCATGGGAAGAAGCAGTGGTTGCCGGCTCTTTCATCGGTCAGAAGATCGTCGTCAACGAATTTGTCGCTTACCTCAACTTCACCCAATATCTTGGCGATAACGCACAAGTTGTTGCGGCAACGGGTGTTGAGATGACGGAGAAAACCAAAGCGATTATCTCATTCGCATTGTGTGGTTTTGCTAACTTGTCATCGGTGGCCATTTTGCTTGGCGGTCTCGGTGGTCTGGCGCCTAGCCGTCGTCCAGAGATTGCACGCTTTGGTGTCAAAGCGGTGGTTGCTGGTACCTTGTCTAACCTGATGGCGGCAACAATTGCGGGTCTATTTGTGACGCTAACCATGGCTGGTTAATCGTTTACGCGCGAAAAAATCGTGCCACATAGAACGCCACACAGTGAATCTGTGTGGCGTTTTTTTATAGGGTGTATACTCAGGGAGTATCCGATAAATAAAGTGAAGCTAGTTAACAAAATAAGGAAAAACGATGCAGGAAGTGCTCCTTGCGGTAGTCGCCGGGTTTTTAGTCGGTGTTTTGTTTAGTGCTATCAAGTTACCTATCCCCGCGCCACCGGTTTTGTCGGGTGTGATGGGGATTGTTGGTGTCTACTTAGGTGGGATCGGCTACCAGTGGATTATCGAACGGTTTTTCAGCTAACCCGTATTGATTCTGCCAAGCAACACTGTATTTTCCAACAGAAACGGTAAAAACTAGTTTTGCCGAAACGGCGTTGGTAAAATAAGTGAAGGCCGTCAAAGTTTGGTGGCGCCACAATCTTTATTTTCCTCTTATGGTTAGCAACAAAGGTGTGGCTAGCCCCAATCGAAAACGTCCAATGGTAGAACTGCGAACACAAATGTGTTTGCACGCGGCAACAAGGATGGTTGGTTGAAGGCGGCGCAAGGTCCAGCCTCAAACTTCATGGAGCCAAGTCCGCTGAGCAGCAACCGGCTATAAGTGACGGTTGCCAACACAGTGGCCAACCCAATACCTGTTTGGCAAAAGAATGAGGACTGGAGATATTCAATGAACGAATTACATACCGCGGCCCTACGCGCACTCAAATTAATGGATCTGACCACGCTGAATGATGATGACACCGATGAAAAAGTGATCACCCTGTGTCAGAACGCGAAAACGGTTGTTGGTAATACGGCTGCTGTCTGCATTTATCCGCGCTTTATTCCGATTGCGAAAAAAACATTACGTGAACAAGGCACGCCAGATGTCCGTATCGCGACCGTGACTAATTTCCCCAATGGCAATGATGACATTGATATTGCGGTAGCAGAAACCCAAGCTGCCGTTGCCTATGGCGCCGATGAAGTGGACGTTGTTTTTCCATACCGTGCGCTGATTGCTGGTGACGAAAGTACTGGCGCTGAGCTGGTGAAACAGTGTAAAGCGGCATGTGGTGACAAGGTGTTGCTTAAAGTGATCATCGAAACCGGTGAACTTAAAACTGAGGCGTTGATCAAGCGCGCCTCGGAGATTGCCATTGAGGCGGGGGCAGATTTTATCAAAACCTCTACCGGTAAAGTGGCTGTCAATGCCACGCCTGAAGCCGCTGAGATCATGCTGAATGTGATCAAAGACAAAGGCGTTGCAGCACGTGTTGGCTTTAAGCCAGCCGGTGGCGTGCGCACCGCAGAAGATGCGCAGCAATACCTGGCTATGGCCGATCGCATTCTCGGCGACCAATGGGCCGATAACCGCCACTATCGTTTTGGCGCATCTAGCTTGTTGGCGAACTTACTCCACACCTTGGGTGAAGGCGAAAAAGCGGCTGAAGGTGGCTATTAAGTAAGTTGCCACTCACCCAAACGGTAGGGCGATCGAGGATCGTGTACTCGGTCGCTCACGTATTGTGCTGGTAAGGAGGATGCATGATCTTACCTCAGGAAATTATTCGTAAGAAGCGCGACAACATCGCGTTAAGCAAAGAAGAAATTTATTCGTTCATCCAGGGTGTTGCGAATGACTCAGTGTCGGAAGGCCAAATTGCTGCATTTGCGATGGCGATTTACTTCAATGATATGACCATGGATGAACGTGTGGCTCTGACCTGTGCGATGCGCGATTCCGGTATGACCATCGATTGGTCACACATGCATTTTGATGGCCCAATCGTGGATAAGCACTCGACAGGGGGCGTTGGTGATGTGACCTCGTTAATGCTGGGCCCAATGGTGGCGGCATGCGGCGGTTATGTGCCGATGATTTCAGGTCGTGGCTTAGGCCATACCGGCGGCACACTTGATAAACTGGAGTCTATTCCCGGTTATAACATCATGCCAAGCAACCAGGTGTTTGGTGATGTCACACGTGATGCTGGCGTAGCGATCATTGGCCAAACTGGCTCTTTGGCACCGGCCGATAAACGTGTGTATGCCACCCGAGATGTCACCGCCACCGTCGATAATATCTCATTGATCACGGCGTCAATCTTGTCGAAAAAGCTCGCGGCAGGTCTCGATGCTTTGGTTATGGATGTCAAAGTAGGATCGGGGGCGTTTATGCCCACGTATCAAGATTCAGAGGCGCTGGCGAAATCGATTGTGGGCGTGGCCAATGGCGCCGGCACCAAAACCAGTGCGTTGCTCACTGATATGAACCAAGTGTTGGCATCGTCGGCGGGAAATGCATTGGAAGTGAAAGAAGCGGTCGACTTTTTGACCGGTCGTTACCGCAACCCTCGCCTGTACAATGTGACCATGGCACTGTGTGCGGATATGCTGGTGGTGAGCGGACTAGCGTCAGATGTGACGCAAGCGAAACAAAAATTGGATCACGCATTGGATAGCGGTCGTGCTGCCGAGTGTTTTGCCAAAATGGTCGCAGGCCTAGGGGGTCCCTCTGACTTTGTCGAGTCGCCGGATCAATACCTGGCCAAAGCGTCAGTCATTAAGCCTGTCTATGCCGACCGTGCTGGAACGGTCAACGCGATGGATACGCGGGGATTGGGCATGGCTATGATAGAAATAGGTGGCGGCCGTCGGGTTGCCAGCGATAAAATTGATTATGCCGTTGGGTTGAACGAAATGATTCGTCTGGGGCAAAACGTGGATGAGCAAACACCGCTCGCCATGCTCCACGCTCAAACTGAAGAGCAATGGCAACAAGCGGCCAATGCGGTGCGAACCGCAGTAAAAGTAGCTGATGAGGCACCCAATTCTACGCCGGACGTATATCGTCGTATCAGCTTACAAGACGTCTAATGGAGGCGATCATGAAACGCGCAATTATATTAGTTTTAGACTCATTTGGTATTGGCGCCACTGAAGACGCCGTAAAATTTGGTGACCAAGGTGCTAACACCCTTGGCCACATCGCACAAGCGTGCGCAAAAGGTGAAGCCGACAACGCCGATCGCAAAGGTCCACTGTCTTTGCCTAACATGACCAAACTTGGACTCGGTAAAGCCTGTGAAGAATCATCGGATTATTTCCCTGAAGGCCTAGATCCTCACGCCGAGATCATTGGTGCTTATGCACATGCCAAAGAGCTGTCGTCAGGGAAAGATACCCCATCTGGCCACTGGGAAATTGCCGGTGTGCCTGTCTTGTTTGAGTGGGGGTATTTTTCTGATCTGACCAATAGCTTCCCAGAAGTACTGCTTGACCGCATTGTTGAGCGTGCAGGGCTGCCGGGTTATATCGGTAACTGTCATGCATCGGGAACGCAGGTGCTCGACGATCTTGGTGAAGAGCACATGAAAACCGGGAAACCGATCTTCTATACCTCGGCAGACTCTGTGTTCCAGATTGCCTGCCACGAAGACACCTTTGGGCTAGACAATCTGTATGATCTTTGCCAGATCGTGCGTGAAGAGCTGGAAGACTACAACATTGGCCGTGTGATTGCGCGCCCGTTTGTTGGTCCAGGTAAAGGCCAGTTCGAGCGTACCGGTAACCGCCGTGATTTATCGGTTGAGCCACCGTCAGCCACCGTACTGCAAAAAATTGTCGATGAGAAAGGCGGTGATGTCATTTCTATTGGTAAGATTGCTGATATTTATGCTCACTGCGGGATCACCAAGAAAATCAAAGCAACTGGCCTTGAAGCGCTGTTTGATGCCACTAAAGATGCGATCAAAGAAGCGGGCGACAATAGCTTAGTCTTCACTAACTTTGTCGACTTTGATTCCGCCTATGGTCACCGTCGTAATGTTGCCGGCTATGCAGCTGCACTCGAGTATTTCGACCGCCGCTTGCCTGAAATTATGGCGATGTTGGAAGACGATGATGTGCTGCTACTGACTGCAGACCACGGCTGTGATCCAACCTGGCCAGGTACGGATCATACTCGTGAGCACATCCCAGCATTGGTCTATGGTAAAAAAGTGCCAGCCGGCTCGCTAGGTCGCCGCGAAACATTTGCGGATATTGGCCAATCGTTGGCACAGTATTTTGATACCTCACCAATGGATTACGGCAAGTCATTCTTGTAATCGTCTCTGAGTGATCGCAATAAAAAGAGATGGCAGCGAGCCATCTCTTTTTTTGTTGCCTCTCTCTAACTGACTAGGTTGTCGACACTATGATGGCGTTACCAAGGCAGTATGCGTGATCGGTTGTCGCGCCGTAGTAGCATGGCCATCAATAGCGCGCCGAGAAACAGCGCCAGTCCCAGTAGGGCACGAAGCTCAGTAATGGTCGATTGGATCTGTTGTTTGGCATGATCAATCACCGATTGGTGTTCAAGCGTGAGGCGTAAAAAGCCGATAATATCGCCATCACGGCTAATGGGCGTCATTAATTGCTGTCGTCCTTGGCTTTCGAGTCCAAGCGGCGTGGTGAGGCCCACGGCGGTTTCAAGCGGCAACGCATGGGTAGAGCGGACAACGGGGCGCCCGTTAAGTTGATAAAAGCTGGCATCGCGAATCAAAGGCTCGGTCGCTAGCTGGTCGGCGAGGGTTTGCAGTGGCTGGTAATTTTTGTCGACCAATGCATCATAGGCTTGCGCGCCGATTTGACGTGTCATTAACTGGGCGAGCTGATCGGTTTGCTGATAAAGCGCTTGATACTGGCGTTGGCTTAAGGTCGTACTATAGAGCATTAACGCCGCAATGGCACTGAATGCACTGATCAGAATTCCCCACCGAGTGGTTCGCCGTAGCGCTTTGCGCGAAATTGAAAACATACCTACCTCAAAGCCGTCTTGACGGCGTAATTAGCACTGGAGCTGAGTACACTTTTTATGGTATCACAGCCTCATCTCGATTGTTTTATTGACGAGGCTCTGCTTGAGAGCTGAAAAGGAAAATACTGACCATGGATAAGGCTAAGCCCTTGGCAATTTACCGCGCATCCGGACTGTATCGTCGCTTTCCCACTGTTACCCGCACGCTTCCCTATCGTCGCCGAAACGGTGGCTGGATTCTCTTCGCTGAGACGATCAGCGTTGATCATTTAGACAATATTGCTTTTTTTACCGGCCACGTAGTCGACGTCATGGATGCGTGGTGTGTCGGCCCGTATCAGGTTTTATTAATGAGTGGTGAGCTCACGCCCGATCACCGAACCGTGATTGATGCTCTCGGATTAGATTGTGCAGATCTACACGCATTGCCAGATTTAAGTAAACCTGGATTGGCTGTGTTTGATATGGACTCAACAGCCATTGAGGTTGAATGTATTGATCAAATTGCCGAGCTTGCAGGTGTAGGTGAGGCGGTCTCGGCGGTGACAGAGCGGGCGATGCTCGGAGAGCTTGATTTTGAGGCGAGCCTGCGCCAACGTGTGGCTGCGCTTAAAGGTACAGATATTGCTGTTCTTGATGAGGTGAAAGCGCATTTACCGTTAATGCCAGAAATGGCGGCGTTAGTCGCAAGCTTAAAAGCACACGGCTGGTACGTGGCAATCGCGTCTGGCGGCTTCACTCACTTTTCTGATCACCTTCAGCATCAGTTAGGGCTAGATTATGCCGAATCAAACCAGCTTGGCGTTGACGAGGGGAAATTGACTGGCGACGTGGTAGGGGCTGTTGTTGATGCCCAGCGCAAAGCGGATATTTTAACCACACTGGCGCAGCAGTACGATATTGATCCTGAGAATACTTTAGCGGTCGGGGATGGCGCCAATGATCTGGCGATGATGGAGGCGGCTGGACTCGGCATTGCCTATCACGCCAAGCCAACCGTGAATGCTCGAGCACAAACCGCAGTGAAACATTGTTGGCTTGGGGGCGTGCTCTGCGTGCTCTCTGCGAGCTTGCGAGCGGGGAAAATTAGCTGGCAACCCCGTTAACGGCCCAAGCGCATCAATACTTCGTCGGTGACATCCACTAATTCACCGTACGCACACAGCGAGATAAATTCGTCTTCGAGTTGGCGTGCTTTATGGGTGTCACGCTTGAGTAGCGCCGATAATTGTGATGGCTCAATGTCTTGCTCTGCGTGAGTCAGAGGCGTCATGCGATTGCGTATCACGGCAAACGTGCCGCCTTTTTGTGCCAACTGAACGAATTTACGTCGTGCATCGTCCGATTCAAACTCGCTATCGGCAAAGGTATGTACCGCTCGCACTTTGTCGGCTTGGATATCTATCCACACAAAGTACTCACGGACTAATTCATTGAGCGGTTGCGATGGACGAGTCACTTCATGGGTTCGCGTTAAAATTTTATCGCCGAAAACCGGATAAAAAGATAATTGACGTCCGCCACCCGCCCGTTCTAGAAAACGGTGTAAGCGGCTCGGTGGTAAGTTGATCCCAACAGCAGACACCGACAAAGCGCCATTATCTCGTTGGACAAAATAGGGCTGTACGGTCAAACGCGTCAGCAACAGCTGGTGCATGGCCCAAACCAGAGGCGGATCGGGTAAGCGTTCATCGAGTACCGTTAACTTATCCTGATTATGTTCAATCAATCGGCGTAAGTATTGTCGGCGCCGGGTATTCGGTGACTCGGTGGTCAGTTTTAGCTGAATATTGTCTCTTTTCGGACTCACTCGAATCACTTGATACGGCATATCGACCAAGGGAGCGCGCGGGTCAATATTGACAAATGCATCGAGCGATACCGAGACAATATCATCTCTTGCCCCTTGAAACGGTTGCTTCAGCGTCACATTGAGTCCCCCAGAGGAAAAGTCAATCAGCTGACCTTTAAGAGGCCCTTGTTCAGCGTGAACCATTGATACTTCCGATCGATAAGCGTATCGGGGCTCCCGTCGTTGTGGCTGGCGATCGGATGAGATGAGCTGCGCACGGCAAACGGGGTTGCGCTGGTGTAAAAAACGTCGCAGGACCTGGCTAGAGCATTGAGGTTTTGGGTGTTCAAGGTAACTGCGTCTTCCGTCGGCATGAGTGACATCTTGTACCAGCGCAACATGGGTCAGCGTTTTGAGGGTGTTAAGCCAATCGGGTGACACATCTTGGAGGCGTTCAATATCTGTCGCATTAATGGCAGACATCGTCACTTTAAACACGCGCCACGAGGCGCGCTTGGCTCCCAGGTGCCAAAAAAGCTGGCGCTCTTCTTCGCTCATTTCACTGGGAGAGGCGGAGTAGAAAAAACGCTGTTTGTTTTTTTCAACAGAAAAGCAGTACAGCAACAGCTGGCTGGTGGAGGCACCGTCGAGTTGGAGCAGTGATAACCGTTCAGTGTTAAACAGGTGATTGATCACGGGTTGATTACGGTTATCGTGCCAGTAGGCCCATAGCCCCTGATTCTGTCGCGTTTGTAGCACATATTCCATTTTATCTTGTGCGAAATAGAGCGGTAACACACTGGTATGATGCAAAAAAGATTGCTCGTAACTTTGCAGTTTTAACGTGAGCAGTTTGTCTTCGCCATCTTGCTTGCCGCGAAAATCTGGCGCGGTCATTTCTGCTTCTAATGCTTGTTTTATCGCGTCACTGCTCGTGTCTAGCCGCAACCGCAGCCAGACATTGCTGGTCGAGTCTTTGTTGTCATCGACGCCGATAATCCGATAACTCAACCCCTGTTCAAGATCGGGGTCCGGGTATGTTTGTGCAAGAGTGGTAAAGCGAACCACCACCTCTGAGCTCGGTGGATAATCGAACGCAGCAGGCACACGAACCCGACAGCCCGAGTTCGATAAATCACTGGTCACTCCATGCACTTCATGGCCAGTGTTGAGCGTAATCAAGACTTGTGTAGCAAAATGAATGCGGCTTTCACTGCGTGATAAGTAATGACCAAATGTCAGCTTTTCGGGTAAGAGTGCCGACTGTGACGCATCGCTGACCGGCCCTTTTCCTTGCTGTTGGCGCTGTTTCTCTTTTTCGTGCTTCACCCGAAAGTTATTCGGTGTGTTATGCAAATCTTCCCATAATCCTTGGGTGAGTTGGCCGTTATACATAGGGAGGCGATCGTAGTAGCGGTTAATCGCCACATCATCGAGCCAGTGCTTTTGACCGTGCAGGCTGTATTCGTGGCAGTCGCCATCCACTTTCCCGCGTAAGTCGATGGCGCGATTGCATGGGGTCATCAGTCGTCTGATCTCCATTTTGATCAGCAGCTTTGCGGAGCTGGGCTCGTTAGCCGTGAGCTTATCGAGCAACACCTCAAATTTTGGGGTTTGGGACAGAGGAAGCAGTTGCTCAATCAGTCCCTGGTAATCATCCTGCTTCATGGCAAAGTCTGGTAAAGTAATCGCTTACTTTGTTAACGGCATCTTCTCTGAAAAGTGTCGGGATAATGAATAAGATAGCAATCATTTTGTGAATTAGCTGACATCATACGTATTGGAGAGCGAATGGCAAAAACAAAACGAGCCTACGTGTGTAATGACTGTGGGGCAGATTTTCCGCGTTGGCAAGGGCAGTGTTCTGCATGCGGGGCGTGGAACACGATTACCGAAGTGAGGTTAGCGGCTTCACCTCAAGTCGCACGCAATGAAAAATACGCCGGTTATACTGGCAGTGCCGAGGGTGTCGTACAAACCTTACAAGATATTAACTTGCAAGAAGTACCGCGTCTGAGCAGCGGTTTTAAAGAGCTTGATCGGGTACTCGGTGGTGGCATTGTGCCGGGGGCGGCGATTCTTATCGGTGGTAACCCAGGCGCGGGTAAAAGTACCTTACTATTGCAAACCATGGTGGGCTTAGCACACCACTTTCCGACACTTTATATCACCGGGGAAGAATCGCTCCAACAAGTCGCGATGCGGGCTGACCGACTCGGGTTACCCAAAGATAAGCTTAAGTTATTGTCTGAAACGGGCGTTGAAACCATTTGTCAGGTTGCGAAAAAAGAACAGCCTAAGATCATGGTGATCGACTCCATCCAGGTGATGCATGTCGCCGATGTGCAATCGGCTCCTGGGAGCGTGGCACAAGTCCGTGAATCTGCCGCCGCCTTAACCCGTTACGCCAAACAAAACAATGTGGCCATTTTTATGGTCGGACATGTGACCAAAGATGGTTCACTGGCAGGCCCGAAAGTGCTTGAGCATTGTATCGACTGCTCGGTGTTATTGGATGGTTCGAGCGATAGTCGCTTTCGCACTTTACGCAGCCACAAAAACCGCTTTGGGGCGGTGAATGAGCTGGGCGTGTTTGCCATGACAGGTCAGGGATTGAAGGAAGTGAGTAATCCGTCGGCGATTTTTCTCTCCCGTGGTGAGGAGCAAACCTCTGGCAGTTCGGTCATGGTCGTCTGGGAAGGCACGCGCCCATTATTGGTCGAAATACAGGCGTTAGTGGATTATTCGCAATTGGCTAATCCCCGTCGGGTGGCTGTGGGGTTAGAGCAAAATCGTCTAGCGCTGTTATTGGCGGTGTTACACAAGCACGGCGGGCTGCAAATGTCTGATCAAGATGTGTTTGTCAATGTGGTTGGTGGCGTCAAAGTGACTGAGACCAGCGCGGATCTGGCCTTGTTGCTTGCGTTGATCTCAAGCTTTAGAGACCGGCCTTTGCCAAGAGAATTAGTCGTGTTTGGCGAAGTCGGTTTGGCCGGTGAAATTCGCCCGGTACCCAGTGGGCAAGAGCGGTTAATGGAAGCGGCGAAACATGGCTTTAAAAAAGCGGTTGTCCCTAAAGCTAATATGCCCAAACAGACGCTTGAAGGCATGACCGTGTACGGTGTGAGCAAATTATCAGATGCGTTGGCAGTATTAGAAGAGTTATAGCGGCGGTTGCTTGAGCTACATAGCAGCATTAGCCGGGGCGCGATCATCCTCTGCGTCACGCTGCTGTGCGGTGCTTAGCGGTGGGTTAGGGGCGGGCATGTTGGCGACTTGGACCTGGGTCTGGACCAAGTTTTCAACCACTGCGACCAAATGTCCCCAGCTCACGCGTTTTTCGTTTTCGAGTAAGGAATCGAACTCTTCAGTACTCCATTTTATAAAGCGACGAGGGTCAAGGGCGCGGCCCAAAAAGCGCACTTCATAATGCAAATGCGGGCCAGTTGATAGTCCGGTGTTACCCGACCATGCAATTAAATCCCCTTTTTTCACAAATTGCCCGCTCCGGACATTGAATTTATCCAAATGGGCATAGAGTGTCATAAAGCCAAAGGCGTGGTCGATTTTGATAAAGTTACCATAGCCTTTGCGGCGGCTGGGACGGACATATTCGATGACGCCATCCGCGGGGGCATACACCGGCGTGCCGACGTCCGAGGTCAAATCTAAGCCCATATGGAATTTTTCTTTCCCTGTCACAGGGTGAGTTCGTGAGCCATATCCCGAGGAGCGTCGGTAGCTTTCAAGCGGTTTACCATTCGGGATTAGCTGGAGCATGGTGTAACGCACCGCTGAGTTAATCGCTGCGACATCGAGACGGTGAGTGAGCGAGGCGTCTTTGGCCACTGATTCTAGCCCGAGCATATCTTCAACCGTGACCACGCGTTGTGTCAGGGCGGTGAGTTCAACATCTTTGTTCTCGATGGTTTGTGACAGCGCATCACGTTTTTGTTGCAACATCGCCACCTCGTTATTTAAGGTCGCGCGCTCTTGGCGTAATCGTTCAACAGCCGCTTCGGCCTCGGTCGAACGCTCAGAAAGCAGGTACAGACTAGCAAAGGTGATGGTGAGGGCCGCGAGTATCACTAATGCAAGGGTTTGCACGACCTTTTTACGGGTCGGGCAGAGGGTATAGTGTTTTACCCCGTTCGGGTGCGTTACGGCAATATGGATGTGGTCTGTCATGACTGGTTACTGCTGGCCTGCATTAAATACCGTCCATGACCGTGCGGATTAAGTGTTCGGTTCCGCCATGTGGTCAGTCAATTGCGCAAGCTCGCGATGAAGCAGTTCATCGTTACCCACGTTCAGTTCAACGAGCCTTTTTAAATGACTGGCGCTATCAATGTCAATGTGATCGATGTAAAGATGGAGATAATTTTCGCAGTTATTTACCAGAATGCAGTCCATGTCTAATTCTACATCCGAGTCATGGAGGTAAAACACCAGTAGAAACGCGTTATGTTCGGGATCAGCTTGCCAGTTCTCAGGACGGCTGAGCAACACGCCTTTGAGAGATAGATCCAGTACCTGTGCGTGCCATTGCTGCTCGTTTTGTTTGAGTATTGCCGGCACACGATACATGACGCGGGAAAATTTTCTACGCTCTGTCATGATGACATCTCCTCATTCACTGTCTCTAGTGTAGGTGATATGGGGCAATCACAATACTGATTTAGTGGCTTGTCTCACATTTAAAACGTTTTCGTGGTTCTGCTGAGCTAAGTACAGGCGGCAATACGGTTTATTGAGATGACGAGTGAGAAGATGAAGAGTGAGAAGGTAAAGGGCAGCCGTCGCTGCCCTTACCGTGGTATGCGTTATTATTTGACTGCACGCTTGTACTTGATCCGGTGCGGCTCCGCCGCTTGTGCACCCAGTGTTTTTTTCAACCAATCGGTGTATTCAGCAAAGTTACCTTCAAAGAAGTTCACTTGGCCTTCATCACGATAGTCAAGAATATGGGTCGCGACACGGTCAAGGAACCAGCGGTCGTGCGAGATCACCATGGCACAGCCTGGGAACTCTAAGAGTGCCTCTTCAAGTGCACGGAGCGTTTCCACGTCCAAGTCGTTAGTCGGTTCGTCAAGGAGCAACACGTTACCGCCAGCTTTTAGCAATTTGGCGAGGTGGACACGGTTACGCTCACCGCCTGACAAATCACCAATGCGTTTTTGTTGGTCACTGCCTTTAAAGTTAAACCGTGACACATAAGCGCGTGCCGGTAACTCAAAGTTATTGATGCGAATGATGTCCGCCCCTTCGGAGATCTCATCATAGACGGTGTTATTATCGTCCATACTGTCTCGGAACTGATCGACCGAGGCCAATTGTACGGTATCGCCTACTTCAACGGTGCCGCTATCTGGGGTTTCTGTGCCACTGAGCATCTTAAACAGGGTTGATTTACCCGCGCCGTTCGGACCAACAATACCGACAATTGCCCCTTTTGGCACGCTAAAGGATAAGTCATCGATCAAGATGCGATCACCAAACGACTTGGTCAGATTATTGACCTCAATGACTTTTTCACCCAGACGTGGACCTGGTGGGATAAACAGCTCGTTGGTCTCGTTACGGCGTTGATAGTCCGTGGTGTTGAGCTCTTCAAAGCGGGCCATACGGGCTTTTGATTTCGCCTGACGGCCTTTTGGATTCTGGCGAACCCACTCAAGCTCTTTCTCAATGGTTTTCTGACGCGCTTTTTCTTGCGACGCTTCTTGCTTTAACCGTACATCTTTTTGTTCGAGCCAAGATGAGTAGTTGCCTTCCCACGGAATACCTTCACCACGGTCAAGCTCAAGAATCCAGCCCGCTGCATTGTCGAGGAAGTAACGGTCGTGCGTAATAGCAACGACGGTACCAGAGTAGTCGACTAAGAAACGCTCAAGCCATGCAACGGATTCAGCGTCTAGGTGGTTAGTTGGCTCATCAAGCAGCAGCATGTCGGGCTTTTCGAGTAGCAAACGGCAAATAGCAACACGACGACGCTCGCCCCCTGAAAGGTGCTTGATTTGCGCATCCCACTCGGGCAAACGCAGTGCATCTGCTGCACGCTCCAACGTATTATCGAGGTTATGCCCGTCTTTAGCTTGGATCAGTGCTTCGAGTTCACCTTGCTCTTGCGCTAAGGCATCGAAGTCGGCATCTGGATCAGCGTAAGCGGCATAGACACCATCGAGACGCGTTAATGCATCTTTGACGTCACCGACCGCTTCTTCAACGGTTTCCCGGACTGTCTTTTCTTCATCCAGCTTCGGCTCTTGCGGGAGATACCCGATCTTGATCCCGGGTTGCACACGGGCTTCGCCCTCAATCTCGGTATCGATACCGGCCATAATGCGCAATAGGCTCGATTTACCGGCCCCGTTGAGACCCAACACCCCAATTTTGGCGCCTGGGAAGAAACACAAAGAAATATCTTTAAGAATTTGACGCTTAGGTGGCACGATCTTGCTCACCTGCGACATGGTATATACGTACTCAGCCATTTCTGCTCACGTTAATCGTTGTGGTATAAAAAACGCTATTCTAACGTTAACTTTGCCAAGTTTAACAGTGATTGTCATATTCGGTCACTAATATGGCGAGACGTGCCGACAAACAACGCTTACCACCTACAGGGAATTTGCGGGCGGAGCTGTTGTCTACTCGGTGTTACACAGTCGGTGTTGCATACAATAGGAGCGATCTTTGACATGGAACGATTCATCGCATTATCCGGGCCAATCAAGTCAGCATATCGAGCGGCTTTTCGTCACGCCCGTGCCTTTTTTCCTGTATGGGTGTCAGGGTTCGTGTTGATTTCCAGCTTATCAGTCCCGATGGTTGAGGCTTCCGCCAGCCCTGATAGTCGTCAAATGACACCGCACCAGCGCCAGTATGAAGCGGCAATCGATGCGATTGAAAGCGGTGATTTGCATCAGTTTCAGCGCTTAAAAGCACAACTGCGTGATTATCCTTTGTATCCGTATCTCGATTATCGTGATTTCACTCGTAATCTTTCTAAAAAGCCTCACCACGCGGTCACTAACTTTATTCAGCGTTATAGCACTATGCCATTCGCGAATAGTTTGCGTGCGGATTATCTCACCCTGTTGGCGGACAGAGGAGATTGGAAGACCTTGATCGCGTTCCAGTCTGATGTGCCACGGAGTGATCGTTATCAGTGCCAATATTATTATGCGCACAGTCAAGCGGGGAATCAGGCTTTAGCGCGCAGTGGCGCCAAATCGCTCTATTTGTCGGGTCAATCCGTGGATAGCAGTTGCAATGACTTATTCGATTTTTTATCGGAACAAGGGCTGCTGACCGGTGACTTGATATTGCAGCGTATGCTTCTAACATTCGATGCGCGCAACCGCAGTTTGATGCGTTATTTGTTACGCCAGTTACCCGAGGCGGATCGTGCGGTTGGCAAGCAGGTGTTGGACTTATATGACCAACCTGAGAACGTGGCCGACTTTTCGAAGCGCAGTTATGTGACGCCGTTTAATCAAAAACTGACTCGCTTGGCGTTTGAGCGTTTGGCTCGCAAGGATGAAGCGCAAGCCATTCGCCATTTTCGTCGCACGGTCGAGGGCCAGCATTACGATAAACGAGAGCGACAAGACATTGCCGATTACTTGATTGGCCAATTAATGAATGATGACGAGCCTGCATTGGCTGGCTGGCGAGATCGTATGCTGCGTCAGAGTCATGATGATGGTTTATTGGAAAGACGGTTTCGCCTTGCTCTTATCGAGGGTGACTGGCACGCGCTGGATCAGTGGCGCGCATTGCTCAGCGAAGCGGCTCAGCAGTCTTTAAAGTGGCGGTATTGGCAGGCGAGAATCAAGCTAGAGCTTGGTGATAGTGCGTCAGCAAATCAAGCATTTGCTTCCATGCTTGGTGAGCGTAATTTCTATAGCGTGGCAGCGGCGCAGCATTTAGATAAACCGATTTCAATACCCTCACGCACAGCAGTCCTAAAAGAAGCAGGGTTAATGCCGATCAATGATGTAGTGGCAAGAGTGAATGAGCTTATCGCGCTCGATAAAATCTATGCGGCTAAGCGTGAATGGTATTATGTATTACAACGTGCCAGTGATGAGCAGATTGCCTTACTGGCGGCCTATGCCAATAAAAAACATTGGTACCACTTCGCGGTTCAAGCCACGATTGCGGGAAAAATGTGGGACCATTTGTCACTCCGCTTCCCGTTAGCACACCAGTGGTGGTTTGAGTTTTTCAGCCGCGAGCGTGGCGTAGACAAAACCACACTGATGGCCTTATCGCGTCAAGAGAGCGCCTTTTTTACCCGCGCAGTGTCCCATGTGGGTGCAAGAGGCTTGATGCAATTAATGCCAGGCACGGCACGCGAAACCTCTCGTCAGCTGGGATTTGATTATCAAGGCCCTGCTAGCTTGAGTGATCCGGGCGTCAATATTCGTCTTGGCAGCGGCTACTTAAAAATGATGTTAGATCGTTTCGACAGTAATCGTATCTTGGCATTCGCGGCTTATAACGCCGGCCCGCATCGTGTGTCGCGTTGGTTGGAACGATCGCAAGGTCATATGGATGCGATTGCTTTTATTGAGTCGATTCCGTTTTACGAAACGCGCCATTATGTACAGAACGTCTTGATGTTCGACATTTATTATCGTCAGCTGTTAGGTGAGCCGGTGCAATTTTTAAGTGCGCACGAGCTGGCTCAGCGCTATTGATGTTATCATTGCTGTCATCACGTAAAGAGCGAGAGGAAACCATGTCGCAATCGCCTGCATTCTCTGGTTGGCAAGATGTTATTTCTTTAGTGCGTTTAGCAGGAAAAGACGATAACGATGATGCATTACTGACAGCACTACTGACGCCTGATGAGCGAGATACTCTGGTCGCTCGGATCAATATCTTGCACGAATTATTAGAAGGCAGAATGAGTCAGCGCCAGCTCAGTCAGTTACTTGGGGTAGGGATCGCGACCGTGACCCGAGGCTCTAACGAATTAAAGCGGATGGATGAGGATACCAAAATTTGGCTCGCCGACTTGCTCAAGCGCGAGGCGGAGCAAACCCGCTCTTGATCCCCTGTCTATCAAACAAAAACGGAGCCCACGGGCTCCGTTTTTAGTGCTCCGTTTTTAGTGCTGGGTTTTTAGCGATAAAGGTGTGGATGCATAAACGGGATCAGTGCCATGATCAAAGCTTGATGATACACGCTTGATCGCGTTAATCGGTGTCCGGTAAGCATACCGATGGCGCCCCCTTTTTGTTTTACATTTTGTTGGCTAAACATTCGATCCATCACATCACCGAGCTCCTCGCCTTGATGCAATGCCTTGAGCGCGTCTGGTGGAAGGGGAAGTGACGCTGAGCGTGCTTCGCCGTGCGCGTCGTCTTTTGCTATGATCATCCAAGCAAAGGTATGTTGGCCATCCAAGCCGGCTTCTATCCCCACATAATAATCGCCTTGATAACGTCCTTGTGCATGCCGAACCCGATTGCATGCGCCTGAATAGGTTTCTTTCTCTGTCATGGGTTGGTCGGCGACATCACTGGGTACGGACACGCCGGTAAACGTGAAGTCGGTATTGGGAAAAACGTCATAAAATGCTGCTTTAACGGCAGAAATCTTGGCAGGGTTTTGTGAGGTAACGATTACGTGGGTCATACGCCCTAGCGCTCCTTATCATGTTGGTAGGCGCGCTGCAGTATACGCCAGCGTAAAGGTAAGCGCAGCATGCCTGTTATGCGACTCGCATCATTGGCTTGCGCCACTTCATTTAAGCCAATTCGCATTCCCTGATGCCCTTTGCGAGGCTGAGCAACATAGGTATTAAACCAGCGATCCCAGCAAGACAAATTAAAGCCATAGTTGGCATTGCACTCATGAAAACGAGTGGAATGATGAACGCGATGCATATCGGGCGTGACGACGATACGGCGCAGCCAGTCATCGAGACGCAGCGGTAAACGGACGTTGCTGTGGTTAAACATCGCCATGCTGCTTAATACGGTTTCAAACAGAATCACGCCTAAAACAGGGGCACCTAATAAGGCTACCAGTGCACATTTTATCGCCATTGAAAGCCAGATTTCGACGGTGTGAAAGCGCGCGCCAGTGGTGACATCAATATCCATGTCGGCATGATGAACTAAGTGCAATCGCCATAACCAAGGGAGCTCATGGAATAGCTTGTGTTGATACCAAATCGCCAAATCCATGACAATTAGCGTGAGGACTACTGTTGCCCAAAGCGGCAAAGAGAGCTGATTAAGCAGTCCCCACCCTGATTCATCGACAAGGCTGGCAACACCAACGGCTGAAAGCGGTGCCAGTAGCCGAAGCGTTAGCGTATTAAATGCGGTGAGCGCAATATTGCCCCGCCAGCGTTCACGCCGAGTACGGGTTAACTGACGTTTGGGCCATTGCCACTCGGCGACCAGCATGATCACGAGTACGAGCACGAATAGACCAAGTCGAAATCCCGCTTCATGTGTTTCAATCCAGTTCATTATCGCTCCTTGTTCGCCTTTATATTACGCGAAAAGCAGATAATACGTTTAGTCAAACAGCAAAAATTGCCGAAGTGGTTACGATGGTGGATGGGGCAGCATCAATAGATTTATGGTTGGGCATAGGCTCAGGGATTCTTTTACATCACACGCCTTGAATATGAATGTAACGTAAACGTTAATTTTGCTGGCCTTGTTCAACGAATTAGATTACTTGCTCTAAAAATTAGGCACAAGATCACGTTTATACTAATAGCCTGTTTCTATTGAGTTTGTTTCTTTTTACTAATGATGAGTATCTCATGAATGAGACATCTCTCGTTAGTGTAAAAAGGAATGATAAATGCACAAACATAGCTCTCTTGCGCTCATTATCGGCGCGCTCTTTCATACATCTTGGGCTTGGGCTTGGGCGATGGCAAAAGTGCCTGAACCCGTTGAGCCACCGACGGAACCAGGCTCACAAGCCTGTATTGTGTTAACAGGAAGTGAACCTATCGATATTGGGCGCACCAGCGCCGAGCGCTGTCTACCGGGCGACGATCCTTTTACCGCAGAGCAATGGCATTTGCTAAATAGTGGACAGAATGCATTTGCTCGCGAAGGAGGGCAACCAGGTAATGACTTAAATCTTTGGTGGGCTCATCGACAAGAGATTTTAGGACAAAACGTCAATGTCGCCGTGGTTGATGATGGGTTAGAGATCGCACACCCTGATCTAGTGGCGAATATACGTGCAGGAAAATCTTACGATTTCGTTGATCGTGATGACGATCCGACGCCTGAAGGGTGGAGCAATCGAAATACAGCTCACGGCACTTCGGTGGCCGGTATTATCGCGGCGGCGCGTGATAACGGCTTGGGAGGGATGGGTGTTGCACCGCTTGCCAATCTACAAGGCTATAATTACCTGGCATATCAGAGCCAAAAAGCATGGGAGATCAGTCACGGGCGTGAAGGTTATTCAGATGATGTCCGAGTCTTCAATCAAAGCTATGGTGGCTCAGGGGTGCGCAGCTATCCTTATAGTGATGATCCTATGAGCTATGATGGTCGCCAAAATGCCCAATACAAGACAATGACCACGGAAGCTTTTGGTGGGCGTGGCGCAGTATTTGTTAAGTCAGCGGGAAATGGCTTCAGTCGCACCTCGTTTAACCGAGAGCGATTTGGCCCTATGGGTAATAATGATGGATTGCCATGGCAAAACAGTAACCAGTCATCCAGCAACGCAAATTATTGGAATGTGACGGTCAGTGCCTTGAATGCAGATGGCAAACGATCGTCGTACTCTTCTGTCGGTAGCAACGTATTCTTGACGGCTCCAGGAGGCGAATACGGCACCAATAAACCCGCACATATCACCACAGATTTGACCGGTTGTACCATGGGCTATAACCGCAATGATCGTATTCCTTATGATTCGCATGACCTACACGGTGGCACTGAAATAGACAACACGTGTGACTTTAATAGTGTCATGAATGGCACATCATCGGCTGCACCAAACACCTCGGGTGCGTTCGCGCTACTAATGTCAGCCTATCCGAACCTTTCCCAGCGTGATATTCGCCATTTGTTAGCGACGACGGCTACACGTGTGGATACGAATAGTGATGATGTACGCTTAAGCTACCAAACGGCACAAGGGCAGACTCGCACTGTCACGGGACTAGAAGGTTGGCAACAAAACGCGGCAGATCGTTGGTATAGCCCAACCTATGGGTTTGGCTTAATTGATGTCAATGCGGCGCTTGAGGCGGCAAAGACGTATCAACCTTTGCCTGAGCAAGTGTTTACGGATTGGACTTGGTCTTATCACAACCAAAATGGTGACACAGGGCTACCGATTGCTGACGCAGGAGTAGCCGCCACCGCCGATAGCGTGCGAGTGACAGATGATCTCACTATTGAGGCGGTGCAAGTACGTAGCTTAATTGATCATAGCCGTATGTCCGATTTGTTGATCGAGCTCGAATCGCCATCTGGCACACGCAGCGTGCTTATGTCGCCGCGTAACAGCATGTTATCGAATGCGCTGGATAGCACTTATCCAGAGGGTTTTACCGATCACTTAATGCTCAGCCATAAATTCAATAGCGAAAGTTCAGCGGGTCAATGGACGTTACATGTTACTGACACCGATGGTGAAACACGTCAATACAGCTTGGGAGGGGAAGTGAAATCCCTACCCAATAACAGCGCTGATGGCAAACTAATGCAATGGTCATTGCGTGTTATTGGTCACCGCGGTTAATAGGAGAAAAGTATGAAAAAGTTAATTGCAGTAATCGCAGCGATGGGGCTGACAATGAGTGTCCATGCCGCTACGGTTGAATTAAATGGTGACCGCTATGTTGTGGTCGATACGGCCGATAATGCTCGCAATATGAATGGCGAGCAAATGGGGGTGATGGTCGGTGACAAGGTTGCCTTGTCTGCTCAGAGCACACCATTAACAGTCACTGGTTCTATTTTGGTGAAAGCGAGTCAAGCACGAGCGGGTCAACTCGCTGATCAATATGGTCTGGATCTGGTGAGCTATATGGATGGTGTCGCGCTGCTCGAAGCCAGCCCGGGTGTGAATGTATCGGCGCTGGAAAAAGCACTCAATCAATCACTCGAGACGCCGGTCAACCTTGAACTCAATCCTCAAAACCAACAGCCTCAGTAATTCGTGTACTGCGAGCCCGCCAATCACTGGCGGGCTTTTAATCGCATCCAACCAACGATTTTGTTACTAGATATTCCAGAATGTTCATAACTTTTACATGAGCTAAACGCCTCATCTTGCTATGATTTGCCGCCATTAAACCCCAATAAACTAGACAAAACATCAGCATGTAGACCCGTCTGCAGCGAGGGAAAAAACGATGTGGAAAAAAGTTAAACATTCTTTACCATTGCAAATTGCATTGGCAGCAGCACTGGCTTGGCTGGTGGGGACTGTATTTGGTCCCATAGAAAATGCGGAGCAGACCACTTGGTATCCATTGCTCATGTTGGCCAAAGTCAGTTATATCGGTTTACTGAAAGCCGTCGTCGGCGTGATGGTGTTGCTCTCGCTGCTGGAAGGGATCAGTAATATTGGCAACGTTGTCCGCTTAAAACGTCTCGGTGGTGCCACCCTTTTGTTCTACGGTTTTACCACCACCATAGCGATTATTCTGGGACTTGGCGCAGCGTTACTGATGCCAGAGTGGCAAACGCTTAACAGTGCGCCACCGGTGGATGAGAGCATCAGCTTTATCAATCAAGATGCAGCAGGAGCTGGCGCGATTGCCACCAAGCTTTTTAACATGGCGTTAGTGAATCCCGTTGAGGCGCTAAGCAGTGGTAATCTACTGGCGATTGTCGTTTTCACCATTTTGTTTGGTATTTCACTGATTGTAGCTTTGCCGGAAAAACACCCGCTATTTGATACCATTCGTGGTTTAAACCAAGGTATTAACACGCTGGTGGCCGGAATCATCAAACTGGCGCCGTTCGCCGTTTTTGCGATTGTCTTTCAGTTTTCGCATCAAGGAGACAATGACTTATTTGGTCAGCTGTTTAGCTTCGCGGCTTTAGTGTTTGCTCTGACGATGGTACATGGCGTCATTGTATTGCCGCTGATCGCACGTGTCGCGGGAGGCGTTGGTTTTATCGCTTTATTTCGTGCAATCTCTGCGCCTCTGGCGATGGCATTTGCTACCTCATCAAGCGCGGCAACACTGCCGGTATCTATGCAGGCAGCCAAGGAAGAGCTCAAGATCACCCCATCTACGGCGAGCATGGTATTGCCTTTGGGGGCGGTGATGAACATGGATGGCACCGCGCTGTTTGAAGGGATTGCTGCCGTGTTCCTTGCGCAATTGTTCGGGATTGATTTGTCTACGACCGGTATTGTGATGATCTTCATTATGGCGATGGTGTCGTCGGTGGGCGCGCCAGGGATGCCATCGGGCTCGATGTCTGGGATGCAGTTGGTGCTGCTGGCAGCGGGGATCCCGCTTGAAGCCATCGCTATCTTGCTGATCATTGAGCGCCCGCTTGATACGTTCCGTACCGCAGTCAACGTGCAAGGTGATCTGATTGGCGCCACGGTTATCGATAAATGGCAAAAGCGTGTAGGTTAATCTTGCTGTTACCCGCTTAAGAACAGGATGCGATGAAGCTAGCGGCTATCGATAAACTTTATCGACAAACTCGGACGTCATGGCTGAAAGAAAAGCACTATAGTCCAACCCAAATGTGACGGTTTCACCGACCGCTAGCATTTTTTCTGGTGTCTCAACCATTAAATGATCACTGCATGATGAAACGATTGTCATGCCGCTGGGAGGATGTAATCCGTCAATACATACATCCTGTCGGCCTAAGGCAAGAATGGCCTGGTTGACCTGACCTCTATTTTGTAGGCTGATGGTTTCACCAAAGGCATTAACGCCTCGTTTTCCCCATGGATATGAGGGTTTTTGGCTCGACTCTATGACCTCGGCTGTTAATGTGATCGCTGTGGATGATAAGCCCGATATTTGTGGCTGATTTTTTGGGACTAGGCCTAAAAATATTGCTTCGCCAAGCCGTAAATGGTTAATACGGGTTTGGCCTTGATGGGCGAGTACCCAATTGATCGAGCCCGAGTTACCGCCCGAAATGATGTCTAGCCTTATCGAAAACGTCGTCTCGATGTGTTCAGCAAGATCCGATAAAAGCTGCATATTGATATCGTCTGGCTCAACACCGTAGCGGCAGGTTAAATTCGTACCTATGCCTTTGAGTGTAATGTTGGGCAGTTTAATGACATCGTTGATCAGATTAATAAGGTTGTCGGGCATGACACCTTCTCTTAAATCTCCCAGCTCAACCATAATGATGATCTGGTGAATACGATTACATCGCCCAGCGGCGTCAGAGAGTTTTTGGATCACGGTAATTTCAGTATTCAGACTGATATCGCAGTCAATGACGACGCGCTCTATTTGGCTTAGCATCGGGGAACGTATTAATAGAGTGGGTACCGTGACACCTGCCTCTCTCATCCGTTTTATATTATCTACTCTTGAGTCAGCGAGCATCGTTGCGCCGGCATTAATGAGCGTATTGGCAATGATAGGGTGGCCCAAACAGCTTTTGGTCACGGGAGTGACAGTCACGCCTTTTAAAGTCAGTTGTTCAATCAGCCGTTGGGTGTTGAGGGATATTTTAGCGCAATCGAGTTCTATTTTTGGGTAGCTCACTGCTTTGCTTCAATTTTATCTTCTAGCAGTGGGAACGCTGAAAGTAGGATCTGTACTAATTGCTCTTTCGGTTGCGATAAGGGATCGGTGACCGGGAGTTTAAGTTCATGTGTATACGCATTGATATAAGATAAAGTCTCTCCCATCGACATCCCCTCGTGGTTGAGAGTGATCCCAATGACATGCGTATTGGCAAATGTTTCGATCAGGTTAATTTCGCTTGCGAGCGTCGGTATCGCCATGTTGGGAAAATCGACACGATACAGGCGTTTCGGTGCATGCTGTAAGATAACTGCGGTCGGGCAACTTCCTCGCAGTATGAATGAGCTCGTGGAAAAGGCTGGATGACTCAGAGCACCTTGGCCTTCCACTAAAATAATATCTGGGTTTTCTTGGGTGTAGGCATCGACGATCACGGCCTCCAATTCGCCAGCACAAAATTGAGAAGGAACAGCATCGAGTGCCACACAATAACGTTCACCCTGAATAATACCGGTTTGTCCGGTGGCGATCATGACGACGTTTAACCCTAGCTTTCTGAGCTCTTGAGCCAATATTGTCGTAGTGGTCCGTTTCCCGAGCGCACAATCTGTTCCCAAAATAGCGACAATGGGACAGGTCACACTATGGACTTGCCCAGTAAATGTTTTTAACGCCTCTTTTTTCTTGGGTTTGCGAATATCCAGTATGTGGACGTTGTTCTTCTTGCTCGCATCAACAAAAATGGCATCGTCATTGAGAAATTCATGTAAACCATTAACGATATTGAGCCGTTTTGACATGGCGTCGAGGATGACATTTTTATCTAAATCAGACAGTAAGCCTGTGGACGGCGCGACACCAAAAATAAAATAATCTGGTCGTGTAGGTTCATGATGTAAAGCCTCTTCGAGGTCGGCGAAAATAGGGATGTTGTTTTTGGTTTTGTCGAGAATGTCGCCCGCGTCTTTGTTTGCAAGGGAGCTGTCTATAACGGAGAGAATACGATATTTTTGAGAGTGTCGGACAAGACCATTGGCAGTTTTCCCATCAATTTTACCAAAATGACCTTCACAATAAACAATTGCCGTCGGGGTTAATGCCCCTTGGCTCTCGATTAACCTCTCTTGGCTCTCGAGTAATGTTTCTTGGTTATCGAATCGAGTCGTTGGTGATGCTAAATCGACGTCTTCGTGCGACGTTTTACCTGCTACTAATCGAGTTGGAGTGTGTGCTGATTTTGGTGATACGGACATTATTGAAGCCTGGTTAGGCTTAGAAGGGCCACTAAGGATTGCCGAGTCTTTCGCCCGGTAAAGAAAAGAGCTCCTACTAAGCTGTAGGAGAGAACTAAACAGTAGCACAGTTTCTGAGAAGGCAAAGGGTTATTTGTTTAGGGACGAGTTTTTAGGCAATAAAAAAGACGCCCTAAGGCGTCTTTTCTAATCGATTGGTGGAGCTGGCGGGAGTTGAACCCGCGTCCAGAATCAGTCTAACCGATGGCGCTACATGCTTAGTTTGTCTTTAGTCTCGTCAGAGTGCTGCGGACAAACACGCCACACAAAGACATACCCAACTTATGTTTAACGCTTCAGCTCTTGGGTCAAAGCCTCCACGCGATCCTGTTTGGTTTTGACTATCCTGATTCCCCGTCCTACAGGCGAAGGCTAGAGAGGATAGGCACTCAGCAGGTTATTAAGCTGCTAGTGCGTAGTTTTCGTCGTTTGCGACTATTTTTTTGCGGCTTTTTACGAGGCCAACCGCCCCTCGGCATGCTCCACGGGCCTTCTCAATCCTGTCGAATCCTGAATCAGCCCCAGAGTGTTGCGGCAGAGTCTAACACATTGATCTGCCGCGTCAACGATTACCGCGTTGAGTGTTTCATGATCCTGGATTTTTGACGCTGCCAGTCTCTGTCTTTCGCGGTATCACGTTTATCGTGTAATTTTTTACCTTTCGCTAAGCCTATTTTGAGCTTAGCAAATGATTTTTTCCAGTATAAAGACAATGCCACCACGGTGAAACCGTCTCGATTAACCTTACCCAGTAAGGTATCAAGCTCCCGCCGTTTGAGCAAGAGCTTACGGGTGCGCTGTGGATCAGCGACCACATGCGTGGAGGCGACATTCAGCGGGGTGATCGTTGCCCCGAACAAGAAGGCTTCCCCGTCTTTGAGCAACACATAGCTTTCGCTGATATTGGCTTTGCCCGATCGAAGTGCTTTCACTTCCCAACCTTGCAGCTCTAGCCCCGCTTCGAAGTCATCTTCAATAAAGTACTCAAAGCGTGCTTTTTTATTCAGCGCAATGGTGTTGCTATTTGCTTTGTTCTTTGCGTTTTTCTTAGCCATAGTCCGCGCATTATAAAGGCGATGTGTCGAAGAATGAAAGGATTATCGCATGCTGTTAGACAAACCGCATGACTTTCTTAGATATGCTAGCCGCTAACATTGGTGAAAGGCGACCTCAGTGGTATTATCTCGCGGTTAACTTTAAGGAGTCCCTATGCCGCAAATCATCCGCTCGGCTTTAGTGCCGTTCAGTGCTGAGCAAATGTTTGCCTTGGTGAACGATGTTGAAGCGTACCCCGAGTTTTTGCCCGGATGTGTGAGTACTCGATTGATAGAGCACACAGACTCAACCATGGTCGCTTCACTGGACGTGGCCAAAGCGGGCATAAAGAAGACGTTTACAACAAAAAATTACTTAACCGACAATGCGCGTATTGATATGACCTTAGTTGACGGTCCGTTTAAGCGTTTAAGTGGGGGGTGGCAATTTACGCCGTTGTCGAGTGATGCGTGTAAGATAGAGTTAAACCTTGAGTTTGAATTCACTAACCGTCTGGTGGAAGCAGCGTTTGGGCGCATTTTTAGTGAGTTAACCAGCAGTATGGTAAAAGCGTTTACAGAGCGAGCGAAAGCGATTTATGAGTGAAGAGACTCTGGTGCATGTGGAAGTGGTGTATCCGTTACCGAATGAGCAACGCATCTTTAATTGTGTCGTTAAGGCTGATACAAGTGTTGAAGAGATTATCCGCCAGTCGGGTATCTTGAGCGCGTACCCTGACATTGATTTGTCCACCAACAAAGTGGGTATTTTTAGCCGACCGGTGAAGCTTGACGCGCAAGTAAGAGAGGGTGATCGGATTGAGATCTATCGGCCACTCCAAGCTGATCCGAAGGAAATTCGCCGCCGTCGAGCTGAACGAGCGAAGCAAGAGGGCAAGGCCGATCCTGTGACAGGTGGACGGGTTGATACCAAGCGTAAGCGCTAACCGTCGAACACCGATGCTTGGCCTTGCTCAAGCGATAAATAATCACAGTAAAGGCGCCGATATCCGGCGCCTTTTAACGAGCCAATGGCTGTCACTGCTTATTGCACAGCCTCAAAAAACTGGTCGCCCGGCTCATAGTCACCACTCATGCTGACTAATTGATTATTATCATCAAACGAGAGCACTAAATCTTTTTGCGTTGGATCTTGGTGGCCCGGCTGTTGCCACTGTACGAAGTACCAAGTGTTTGGGTAGCCAGACTCAACCAACATCGGTGGGCCGAGAAGGAATTTGACCTGCTCTTTCGTCATGCCAAACTTCAATGAGTCTACGGCCTTTTCTTCAATATAGTTGCCTTGATTGATATCTACACGATAAACCAGTTTTTCGGCATAAGAGCAACCCATAATGGCAATCGCCATTAGAGAGGCAACGGCGGCTTTTTTCCAACCCATAGTTAATATCTTCACTGTCTCGTTGAGGGCAAATCACGTCACTCAGTACGTTTTGCAAGCGGTGCCTGCGGTGCATAGCGCGTCGAGTATAAACAAGCAGAGAATATATGTAAAAAACCTGCCAACGACTAGCGTTTGGAGGGGCATAACGTGAAAAAGTTCGCAATGGGAAAAGAAATAACCGAGGAAAGTGAACGTTGCACACTTCCCTCGAGCAAGCATGTGATCAATGCCGTGTTTTTTTAAGCGGCAATGAGCAGATCTTCGGCATTTGCTAAAGTACGCTCGGTAATTTCACTGCCACCAAGCAAACGGGCCAGCTCATTAATACGGGCCTGGTAATCGAGTGGGTACATGCGAGTGGTCGTCGTGCCTTGGTCAGTCTCTTTGGCGACAAACATTTGTTGATGACCACAGCCGGCAACTTGTGGCAAATGGGTGACACACATAACTTGGGTCGATTCGCCAAGCTGACGTAATAATTGACCCACAATGGCGGCGGTTGGCCCGCTAATACCGACATCAACCTCGTCAAAGATAAGGCTAGGTGTTTCCACTTTTTGTGCTGTAATCACTTGAATAGCGAGGGAGATCCGCGATAACTCACCACCTGATGCGACCTTTGCGAGTGGTTGTAAAGGCTGGCCGGGATTGGTCGAGACCAAAAATGCGACCGCATCGCCGCCTAGAGGACTTAGGTGGGTCTGTGCTTTATTTTCGACTTGGATTTCAAAACTGCCGTGTTCCATGCTGAGCTGATGCATGCTTTGGGTAATGAGTTTATTGAGCTCTTTGGCATAACGACGACGGCTTTTACTGAGCTTTTCTGCTGTGTCTAAACAGTCTGCGAATTGCTTGTCGACTTCGGCTTGAAGCTGCTCAATGGCCTCATCATTGTGCGCGAGTTTTTCTAGCTCCGTTATCAACTGTTGATGTGTGCTATACAGCACCTCTGGTTGAACATGGTGTTTGCGTGACAAACTCATAATGGTAGCCATGCGTTGATCTAAATATTGTAAACGCTGCGGATCCATGTCGAGTTGATCAAGATAACGAGCGATCTCCTGACTGGTTTCTTGAGTTTGAATTCTAGCTTCTTCGAGCATTTCAGCCAGTGGAGAGAAGTGATTGTCTAGTGTCGCTAATTCATTCAAACGTTGTTGCGCAGCAGTTAGTAGGCCAAGTGTATTGCTTTCTTCGCCATCGCAGAGCAGATCAACCACTGCTTGGCTTGTCATCGCGATATCACCACTGTTGGATAAGCGTTTATGCTCTTCTTCAATTTGCTGATATTCGTCTTCACCAAGCGCAAGTTCATTGAGTTCGCCCACTTGATACTCAAGCAGCTGTTGTTGCGCCTCAATATCATCCTTTTTCTTTATCAGTGCTTTTAGCTCATTTTTTGTGCGACGCCAACGTTGATAGCGCGTTGCCATTTTATCGATCAACGATTGATGACCCGCATATTGGTCAAGCAACGTAATTTGGTGCTCAGGGCGTAACAGTTGTTGATGTGCATGTTGACCGTGAATGTTGATCAAAAGTTGCCCAAGTGCTTTTTGCTGAGAAGCAGGAACCGGATTGCCATTGATATAAGCGCGTGACCGCCCTTCTTTAGTGATTACGCGTCTTAAAATACAATCGTCACCGTCTTCTAATTCGTTATCTTGTAACCAGCGTCGCGCCGCACTGTTTTGTTCCAAGGTGAAACTGGTCGATATTTCAGCGCGCTTTTCCCCTGGGCGCACCATATTGGCATCGGCGCGGTCACCTAAGCATAAGCCTAGCGCATCAATAGAAATAGATTTACCTGCCCCGGTCTCACCGGTTATCGCCGTCATGCCTTTACTAAACTCCAACTCCAAGGATTTAACGATGGCAAAGTTTTGAATGGTTATATCGGCTAACATAGGAAAACACCTGTATCTATCAACAACTGTGTATAGATACAGTATATACTGTTTTTTCATCCAGTGAATACTGTTCGGTGAGAATTATTGTGAATGGGATGAGGCGCACAAAAAATGGACAAAAAGTGGCTGGCCTGTTTTGCATACCAACAGGAAGAAGGAAAATAACGTTGATATGAAAAAACAGCCGCGTCAGAACAGCTTTGAAGACCAACCCAGCTTTTTACGTAACGTATTGTAATAATTATAGTCTTTGGGGTGAATGAGTTTGAGTGTGGCGGGGCTTTTGTAAATATGGACCTCATCGCCCGGATTCACTGGCAAAGAAACTTGCCCATCACAACTGACTTCCAGTGTGCCGCGGTTATCGGGAGACACTAATAATTTAATCCGGCGATTACCATCTACCACCAAAGGCCGGCTTGATAGGGTATGGGGGAACATAGGGACTAAAGAAATAGCGTTGAGGCTGGGGGATAAGATGGGGCCGCCACCTGATAAGCTATAGGCTGTTGATCCCGTCGGCGTTGAAATAATGATCCCATCTGAGCGCTGCGAAAAGGCGAAATGCTCGTTAATATAGACCTCAAACTCAATCATGTGAGCCACTTGCCCTGGGTGTAAAACGGCCTCGTTGAGCGAAGCATTATGGCTTTTAACCTGATCGTGACGATGGATCTCTGTCTCAAGCAAAAAGCGGTCTTCTTCCATGTAGTCGCCACTTAAAACGGCGTCTAGGGCATTTTCAAAGGCATCGGGATCCAGGTCAGTCAAAAAGCCTAAATTACCGCGGTTTACACCAATTACTTTTATATCGCTTCGTGACAGTACGCGGGCGGCGCCGAGCATATTACCGTCGCCACCGATAACGATCGCGAGATCAGCGTGCTGACCAATATTAACCAAATCCAGATAGTGCGCGTCGGGTAGCCCTAAATTGGTACTCAAGCGTGTATCAATGCACACCTCGTAACCGCGCTCGGTGAGCCAATGATAAAGGCCGATGTGTGTATTCACCGCGTCTGGGTTGCGAGGTTTACCAATTAAAGCAATGCGCTGGAATGGTGTCGACATAATCAGGATCCCATCGTTATTTGTGCCCAGTATAACGCGGTAAAAAAAGGATTGTCGTGATTTGCGTTATGTGGGCGGTTGAATCATAAAGATTCATCCCCATAATACTTCCACAATCAAGTTAAACAGTCCCAGTGCGCGCTGGGCAATGCCATTTGTGTCGGAGTGATCATGAGCGAAGAACAGAAAGTTAAGCAAGAGCAAGAAGCGATGAAAGATGCGCAAGCTGCTGAAGGCAAAGATGCAGAGCAGACGGTTGAGCAACAGGCAAGCGGTAGTGCAGACATTGAGCAAGAGGAAACCGAAGCCATGATTGCACGCATTACAGAGTTAGAAGCAGCACTTGAAGCCAGTGAAGCCAAAGTGCAAGAGCAACAAGACAGTGTGCTTCGTGCCCGTGCTGACGTAGACAATATGCGTCGTCGCTCAGAGCAAGAAGTAGAGAAAGCGCGAAAGTTTGCACTGGAGAAGTTTGCCAGTGAGTTGCTGCCCGTTATCGACAACCTTGAGCGTGCTGTCGAGATGGCGGATAAGGAAGATGAATCGATCAAGCCCATGGTTGAAGGGGTAGAGCTGACGCTAAAAACCATGATGGATACCATTGATAAGTTTGGTTTGAAAGCGATTGACCCACAAGGACAACCTTTTAACCCTGAGCTTCACCAAGCGATGACGATCCAAGAAAGTACTGAACATGAGCCAAACACCGTGATGATGGTGATGCAAAAAGGCTATGAGTTAAATGGTCGCGTGGTACGTCCAGCGATGGTGATGGTATCGAAAGCCGCACAAGGCAACGTCGACGAAAAAGCGTGATTTTAATAAGGGCATAGCATCAATAGTTAATTTGTTACTCCGCTTGTGATACGTGAGTGACGAACACGGATTTTTTTGCTGCTAGCCCTTGAAAAGTGTCGTGCTGCCCTTATTTAAACGGCAGCAACAAATAAAAATTTGCGGTGAGGGGGTTGAACCTCTCACAGTTACCCCCACATAAAGGGTAACGAACTACAGCCACAGAACGAATTTCGGAGAGCACCAGATGGGTAAAATCATTGGTATTGACTTGGGTACAACCAACTCATGTGTCGCCGTGCTAGACGGTGAAAAAACGCGCGTAATTGAAAACGCAGAAGGTGATCGTACAACGCCATCCGTTATCGCTTACACACAAGATGGTGAAACACTTGTCGGCCAGCCTGCGAAGCGCCAGGCAGTGACAAACCCAGAAAACACCCTATACGCGATTAAGCGTCTGATCGGTCGCCGCTTCGAAGATGAAGAAGTACAGCGTGACATCAGTATCATGCCTTTCAAAATTGTGAAGGCAGATAACGGTGATGCTTGGGTTGAAGCGAAAGGCCAAAAAATGGCCGCGCCACAAGTGTCAGCTGAAGTGTTGAAGAAAATGAAGAAAACCGCTGAAGACTTCCTCGGCGAAGAAGTGACTGGCGCGGTAATCACTGTTCCTGCTTACTTTAATGACTCTCAGCGTCAAGCGACTAAGGATGCTGGTCGTATTGCGGGACTAGAAGTTAAACGTATTATCAACGAGCCTACAGCGGCAGCATTGGCTTACGGCCTTGATAAGAAAGGTGGCGATCGCACCATCGCGGTTTATGACCTGGGTGGTGGTACGTTCGATATCTCTATCATCGAAATTGATGAAGTCGATGGTGAGCAAACCTTCGAAGTACTGGCAACCAACGGTGACACCCACTTGGGTGGTGAAGACTTCGATAACCGTTTGATCACCTACTTGGTCGACGAATTTAAGAAAGAGCAAGGCATCGATCTGCGTCAAGACCCGCTCGCGATGCAGCGTGTCAAAGAAGCGGCTGAGAAAGCGAAGATTGAACTGTCTTCTGCGCAGCAAACAGACGTGAACTTGCCTTATGTGACTGCGGACGCAACCGGTCCTAAGCACATGAACATCAAGATTACTCGTGCCAAGCTGGAATCACTGGTTGAAGATCTGGTTCAACGTTCACTCGAACCAATGAAAGTGGCCCTGGCTGACGCCGAGCTGTCTGTTGATGAAATCACGGATGTTATCTTGGTCGGTGGTCAAACCCGCATGCCTATGGTTCAGTCAAAAGTTGCAGAGTACTTCGGTAAGGATGCACGTAAGGACGTGAACCCGGATGAAGCGGTTGCAATGGGTGCGGCTGCACAGGGTGGTGTACTGTCTGGCGATGTTAAAGACGTACTACTGCTTGACGTTACGCCACTGTCGCTAGGTATCGAAACCATGGGCGGTGTGATGACCAAGCTGATTGAGAAAAACACGACGATTCCAACTAAGGCGAATCAAGTGTTCTCAACCGCTGAAGACAACCAAAGCGCGGTAACGATTCATGTGATCCAAGGTGAGCGTAAGCAAGCCATGCATAACAAATCACTGGGTCAGTTTAACCTAGAAGGTATTCAGCCAGCGCCACGTGGCACGCCACAAATTGAAGTGACTTTCGACTTGAACGCGGATGGTATTTTGAACGTGTCTGCGGCTGATAAGCAAACCGGTCAAGAGCAGAAGATCACCATCCAAGCGTCTGGTGGCCTAAGCGATGAAGACGTTGAGAAAATGGTACAAGAAGCAGAAGCTAACAAAGAAGCGGACAAAAAGTTCGAAGAGTTAGTCACTGCCCGTAACCAAGCTGATCAGCTCATTCATGGTACACGCAAGCAAATGGACGAAGCGGGTGACAAATTGCCTGCTGAAGACAAAGAGAAGATCGAAACAGCTATCTCTGAGCTGGAAACCGCACGCAACGGTGAAGATAAAGAAGACATCGATGCGAAGGTTCAAGCACTGGTTGCGGCTTCATCAAAACTGATGGAAATTGCCCAGCAGCAAGCTCAAAATGAGCAGGCGCAGCAAGACGCCGGTGCCGATTCAGCAAAACAAGACGACGACGTTGTTGATGCTGAGTTCGAAGAAGTTAAAGACGACGACAAGAAATAAGCGAAAGCACTGTCGTTAATAAGCACGGGCGTAGGGGAGCGATCTCCTTCGCCCGTCGTTTTATCAAACAGTGATTTGAACGTCTTTGTTTTGTTGACGTAAACAGGTGCAGTCAGACCATGTCTAAAAGAGATTTATATGAAGTGCTCGGCTTAAGCCGCGATGCAAGCGAGCGCGATATTAAAAAGGCCTATAAGCGGCTGGCGATGAAGTATCACCCAGACCGTAATAAAGGCGATGATGCCGACGAAAAATTTAAAGAAGTGAAGTTGGCATACGAAATACTGACCGATCCGCAAAAACGTGCAGCCTACGACCAATATGGTCATGCAGCCTTTGAACAAGGTGGCATGGGAGGCGGCGGCTTCGGCGGTGGCGGCTTTGGCGGCGGTGGTGCTGACTTTAGCGATATTTTTGGTGACGTATTCGGCGATATATTCGGCGGAGGTCGTCGCGGTGGTCAGCAACGCGCACAACGTGGTGCCGATTTACGCTACAACATGGAGCTAACGCTTGAAGAAGCGGTCCGTGGCGTCAGCAAAGAGATCGAAGTGCCCACCTATGTCGGCTGTTCGACGTGTGATGGTAGTGGTGCGAAACCGGGGACTAAGAAGCAAACCTGTGGGACCTGTAACGGTATTGGCCAAGTACAAATGCGCCAAGGTTTCTTTGCGGTTCAGCAGGCCTGCCCAACGTGTCACGGCAGCGGTACCATTATCAAAGACCCTTGTAATAGCTGCCACGGTCAAGGTCGCGTCAAAGAGACCAAGCACTTGAATGTGAAAATCCCAGCAGGGGTTGATACAGGCGATCGTATTCGCTTATCAAGTGAAGGTGAAGCGGGAGAAAATGGTGCGCCAGCGGGCGACTTATACGTTCAAGTACACGTTCGTGAACACCACATTTTCACCCGAGATGGCAACAATCTATATTGTGAAGTACCGGTGAGTTTCACCATGGCCGCGCTAGGTGGCGAGGTTGAAGTGCCTACCCTTGATGGCCGTGTAAGCTTAAAAGTGCCAGCAGAAACGCAAACAGGACGCATGTTCCGTATGCGCGGTAAAGGGGTGCAGTCTGTTCGTGGCGGCGGTATGGGTGACCTGATCTGTAAGATGGTTGTCGAAACGCCAGTGAACTTAAGCAGCCGTCAAAAAGAGCTTCTACAAGAGCTAGAAGAGTCTTTTAGTGGCACTGAAGCGAAAAAACACAAGCCAAAATCAGAGGGCTTCTTTGACGGTGTCAAAAAGTTTTTTGATGATTTAACTGGATAAGCAACTGGGCCTCGTGCATACGGGATAGCCAGTATTGAATCTTCAGTCATCATAGAAAGGCCAGCTTTGTGCTGGCTTTTTTTATACCTGACGAAAACGTATTTGTTGATCGATCATGCGGTAAAGGACAAGATGCATTTGATGAGGTCGACGTTATCAGTCCGTTCGCATGGAGCACCAAGGTAGCACATGCGTCATCGATTTTGGGGGAACTTGTTCGAGGGTGAGCAAGGATCTTATAGGCTGCCTTCCCACCTTGGATTTCGAACCGGTAATCCGGTGAGAGCTGACAATCCGCACATAGCACCTCTTCTAACTTAGCGACATCTGATACCGACGGATATTGCTCAGCCATCGTAAATTGCTGCTCTACCCACGCTTGTAACTGAATTAAATGTCGAGTCGCCGCTTGCCGCGTCTGTCGTTGTTGGTGCTCGGCATAGCTGGGGATGGCAATCCCTGCAAGTGTTGCGATGATGGCCAGTACAAGCATCATTTCGATCAGTGTCACGCCATGTTGTAAATAGCGACAAAAATATAAACGCATTTCTACGTGCCCCTCGAAGACTCAATCACCAAACGCATACAGAGCTTATGGGAGTGGTAGTCTGCGCTCAATCGGCAGGCGGCGATCTTGGGAGGCAGTATGCGTTTTCACCGTGCCCAATTCACGCCAAGTAGGCTACAGCAACATGGCGTAACATTGATTGAATTATTGATTGTATTGAGTGTGTTAGCGGTTATTTGTGCCATCGCATTTCCTAGCTTTACCTATTCACGCCAAGTGGCCGTTATGGCCAGTCGAAGTGCAGAGCTGGCAAGCTTATTCCAACTGACTCAAAGTCGTGCGATCAATCAGAGCCAAGCATATCGTCTTATTTTGCATCAAGACGAAAATACGCAATGCATTATTGCTCAACCGGTCAACGAAAAAGCGAACAGTGTGAGTAGAACGGGCGCGATGGCTAAAATATCGTGTCAACAAACCGCATCAGCTATGGTCAGGCTACCTAAAACAATTCAATTAAAAAAGAAAGTGAGTGAGGGGTGGGTGTTATTGCCTGACGGGGATCTATTTACTATCGATTTTCGCACACAGCGACCCAGTCATAATCTCACGCTTGGTCTAAGCCACGATCTTGCCAGCACACCGGATTATATTGTCACCGTCCGCCAGTACCTTGGCTTTGATGTTTGTCCGTGGCGGGAGGTAGCCAGTGCGTGCAGCTAACTGTAAAGGCCATTCATTGGTTGAACTCTTAGTGGGGCTGACGGTGAGTATGATAGTCACCATCGCGGCACTGGCGGTGATGACAACAGCGACGGCGACACAAACGCGTCTGGATAATAAAACGTTTTTGTCTTTAGAAATGAGTCGCCTTCTTTCCCTTATGGAGGCGGATATTCGCCGTGCAGCCCTCTGTTATCAATGCGGCAGGACTTCCCCTTACGTGTTTAAAAGCGGAGATGAGGCGCACATTGTGTTAATTGATGAAGTGCCTGAGCAATCTAGCGGGCAATGTTTGCGATTTGCGTACCAACAAGGGCGTACTCACTCCACGCAAACTATTGATAAAGACGATGCCAAAGGGTTTCGTTTCGATGCCGAATCACAGGCGATAGAGGCTTATGAAAATCACCAAGACACCAAAAATTGGTCATGTGAGTCAGGGTACTGGCGAGATATTTCATCCCGAGTATTGAAGGTAACGCATTTAGCCTTTTCTCGTGATGAGACGCGGACGGAGACAGGGCGACGTATTACCGCGTTAACTATCGAACTCTCCGCCTCATTAAAACGTCAACCTAGCGAAAGTGAACAAGTGTCGAGAACCTTGGTTTTAGCTAATACGGTTGTTTCACCATGAAATACATCAGAAAACATAAGTACGACCAAGGCATAGCAACGCTTGCGGTGGTTGCGAGTGTTGCACTGATTGCACTTCTCATTGTGTTAGGAGTCAGTCGACGTGCGGTTAATGATATCCAACAGACGCAAGCGAGAGTCAAAACCGAGCAATCACTTTCTAAAGCTTGGGCCGCTCTCGACTGTGCGGTGGCTAAAATTCAACATGATGGCATTGAGTTATCCAACAATGATATCGCCAAAGCACTAGAACAACTTTCTCCCTGTCAAAACGTCGCGCAAAGTCAATTATGGTTGGCACCATGGCAAAACAGTGAGCGCGGAATGTGGCATCTTTACGCGACTCATGCACAGCAACAAGTTGGGGTGACTCTGGCAAAAGCCACCGGCGCGCGAAGGCGTTCGTTTGTCACTTCTGGATCCGCCGCGTTTTACGGTGGCAATACATGGCGACCGGTAAAAGGAAAAAAGCGAGAGGATGGTTTATATGAATGCCATTCAATTATGGCGGGGGGCGATGTCATGATTCGTCCGCGCACGCCCGGTGAGAATCAGTCAAAGAGTTCAGAGAGCTCAAAGAATGAAGAGGAAGTAAGTCAAAACAGATTTATCGTTCGCTTAGGTGGTAGCGATAAGTGCGCCCCCGAATATAAAACGGAGGTTAGCGAGTACACAGTGGCAGATAGTCGCGATGAAACCGGCGCGCGACTAAAAAAAGATGTGCAAACCAACGTTGAGAATATGGACTTGTTCAACGATTACTTTGGTGTCCCTCGGGCGCAGTGGGAAACAGTAAAAGCAAAATTTAAGCGCCAAGGCGGTTTTGTTGTTAATACCCAAGATGATCCGTCGTTATGTTATGAAACTCTATTGAATGCAGTCGCTAGCAGTAAACACAGAGAGAGAGCGAATGCAAAAGTCTGGGTGGATGGGCCTTGTGATCTAAGCCGAGAGGGTTTAAAGGCGTTACCAAGTGAACCTCCGATTTTACTGGTTGTGCAAGATGGCATTGTGGCGCTGCGTGGTGCGATTAAACCCTTTAAAGGAGTGGTATATCAGTTTAACACCGATAATCTGAATGCGAGAGAATTTGCTGAGCAGTGGGGGATGACCATCTCCGAATCTGGCGGGATGTCTTGCTCTCACGACGATAGTAATATCCAAGAACTTTGCGAAATGATCACATCAACAGTCACCAATCCTGATCAAGCAAGCCGTGTCCCTTTTTGGTTTCACGGAAGTTTCATCACCAAAGGCGCATTTATTACTGATGTGCCGGATGGCCATTCCGTGGTGTATGGTTCATTTCAACCAACCTACAGTGATGAAACGGTACAGCAGAGTTTTAAAGGTCTTAAGCAGTGGCGTCCACTCGGTAATAGCTATCATGACATCAAACCGCCTTATGAGGAGGGATAGCATGTTGCGAGCGCGAGGTTTTTCCTTTATAGAAATATTGATTGCGTTAGTGTTAGTAGCGGTAACGGGCGCAGGTATTTATACACTCACTGTCGATATTCAAGCTAAGCAACACAATGCGCGCTTGGCTGAAGGGGCTATGCATGTTGCTAGTAACCAACTGGCGCATTGGCGTTTAATGAACACGGATACGCCCTGCAGTGCAAGCCATACTGTAGTCATGAAGTTGAGCCGTTTAGCAAGATGCTTGATAGATACTGAAGATACTGGTTACCAACTGGCAGTGACTGAGATTAAAAATGTGCTCACCGATGATGGTGGTGTTTATGCGAAAACACTCGTATTAGAAGTTCGCTGGCAAGATAACCGAAATAAGGAGCAGGCGCTGAGATTTCACTTCACAGGGTCAACGCTTCGACACCAAGGTATGTAATAAGCGTCTATAAGCGCCGCAAACGAGTGAGTTATCACCCGTTTGGTTGGTTTTTAATCGCTTGTGCTGTTTTTATCAAAAACCCCTTGCGCCAAAAAATTACCTCTCTATAATGCGCTCTCGTTGGCACGGCAAGCCGAGCTAACAACGGCAATACAGACAAGCAAAACAAAATGCTTGACTCAATGCCAAAGTGGCGTATTATGCCACTCCCGCTCAACGATGAGCGACGCTCTTTAACAATTTGACCTATGCAATCTGTGTGGGCACTCGTTGAGAATAGACAAAAAGATTTATTCGATGAACTGAGTGACCAATACGAAACAACGTTTACGTTGTTCGGCACAGTCAATTCGTTYRTCTCGCAAGAGAYGRACAAAACAGTATTTATCGAGCCGTTTGTCTTTTCTTTGGAAAAGCAAACACCAAAACTTTAATTGAAGAGTTTGATCATGGCTCAGATTGAACGCTGGCGGCAGGCCTAACACATGCAAGTCGAGCGGAAACGGCAGTATTGAAGCTTCGGTGGATTTACTGGACGTCGAGCGGCGGACGGGTGAGTAACGGCTGGGANTTAATTGAAGAGTTTGATCATGGCTCAGATTGAACGCTGGCGGCAGGCCTAACACATGCAAGTCGAGCGGAAACGGCAGTATTGAAGCTTCGGTGGATTTACTGGACGTCGAGCGGCGGACGGGTGAGTAACGGCTGGGAACCTGCCCTGACGAGGGGGATAACCGTTGGAAACGACGGCTAATACCGCATAATGTCTACGGACCAAAGGTGGCCTCTACATGTAAGCTATCGCGTTGGGATGGGCCCAGTTAGGATTAGCTAGTTGGTAAGGTAATGGCTTACCAAGGCAACGATCCTTAGCTGGTTTGAGAGGATGATCAGCCACACTGGGACTGAGACACGGCCCAGACTCCTACGGGAGGCAGCAGTGGGGAATATTGCACAATGGGGGAGACC